>JAGRBM010000545.1 GCA_020434085.1 Chrysiogenia bacterium
GTTCTCTACACGACAGGCAGCACCGGACCGGCCAAAGCCACGCTTTATCCCCATCGCAATTTTTGTGAGATCACCCGCATCGCTCACCGGAGCTGGAGCTTCCAGCCGGGTGAAGTGCCCGTGGACATGCCGGCCTTCCCGGCATTCTCTTTTATCGCGCTGAGTGCCGGCGGCACGGTGGTGGTGCCGCCCATCAACTTCGCCTTCGAGGGGCCCGCCGATGCGAGGCCCGACCAGATTGTCGAGGTGATCAATGACTGCGGGGTGCGCTCCATGTTCGCCTCACCCGCATTGCTTCGAAACCTGGGGCAGTATGCGGCCAGGACCGGAGCGAGGACTCCCTCGCTCAAGCGGGTGATCGGGGGCGGCGCGCCGATCGTGGCCTCGATTATGGAGCCGCTCCTCGAAATGATGGGGGAAGGAGCGACGGTGTGCGCTAACTACGGCGCGACCGAGGCCTTGCCGTCGACGGAGCTGGAGGCGGCCGAAGCACTTGCCGAGACCTGGCCGCTCACCGAGCAGGGGCATGGGATTTGCGTGGGCCGCCCCTTCGAGGGGGTGGAAATCCGGATCATTGCGATCAGCGATGAACCCATGGGTTCGATCGATGAGGCGCGCGAGTTGCCGACCGGAGAGATCGGCGAGATCGTCATTCACGGCGGGCATGTCAGCCCCGCCTATTGTCGTGACGAGCAGAACACCAGGAAGCACAAGATCGACGACGGAGAAGGCGGCGTGTGGCACCGGATCGGCGATGCCGGTTATTTCGATGAGAAAGGGCGCCTTTGGTACTGCGGCCGCGTGAGCCAGCGCGTGTGCGCTCCCGGCGGGGCCGTTTATTCGCTGCTTGCGGAGCCGATCTTCAACACGCATTCCAAAGTCGCTCGCAGCGGCCTGGTCGGTGTCCTGGTCGACGGGGCAGAAGTCCCGGTGATCTGCATCGAGACGACCCCCGGAGTGCGCAGGAGCGAACTGCCCGCGCTGCGCGAGGAACTGCTGGAGCTGGCGCGTCGCCACGCGGTGACCAGTCAGATCAGGACGCTGCTCTTCAAGGACAAGCTCCCGGTAGATCCACGCCACAACTCGAAGATCGAGCGCCCCAGGCTCGCCCGCTGGGCGCGCGCCAGAGTGACCCGGCCGGGAGCCCCATTGCCTGCCGGGAAGGCAGGGGTGCCGGCGACGGGCAACCTGGAATCGCGGTCCGGTGCGTGAACTCTCCTGAAGGTTGGAGGGAGCGCGCACCTCCAATATAATGTTCCTTGCCCGTCACACCGAGTTCAAAGTGTGCGTGCAGGCTTCAAGGCTCCAAATGCAAGGAACATCGCGATGAAACGGCTCGGCTTTTGCTTCCTCTCCCTTGTCCTGCTTGCCGGCTGTGCGGGCAAGCAGGTTTTTCCCGGCCTCGATACTTCCGACAAGGCGGCTGTGAAGGCAGCGGTCCAGGAAGTCGGCGACGATCCCCACGAGTGGTTCGCGCTTTCGGACGACCTGTTGCTCATCACCGAGGACTACGGGCGGCACAAACCGCTGTTCGCCTCCCAGTTCGATCTCGGCTGCCGGCGTTGTCACTACGACCATGTGACGCGGGTTCGGCTCTACAACGTGAAGACCGGTGAGGAGCACGTCTTTCCCCACACGGAGATTCAGTGGCTCCAGCCCAACGCGCAGAAGATTCTCGTCGCACTCTTCCATCCAGACTGGGAAGACGATGTCGAACACGGCGTGGTGTTCGTCTATGAAGGCGGCAGTATCGCGCGCTTCAAGAGCAAGCCGCTGGGGAACGACTTCGACCGCTTCCCCGATCGCCCGTGTTTCAATGCCGAGGTCTTCGCCAAGGTGATGAAATACGGATCGTTGGGA
>JAGRBM010000546.1 GCA_020434085.1 Chrysiogenia bacterium
AGCGCGCGGAACTTCGCGGCGTTTTCGTCCGAGAGCTCGCCCTGTTCGAGCTGGCGCGCGCGGACCCGGGCGAGCAGCTCGACATACTCACCAAAGGCCTCGGGAAAGATTTCCTCGAGCCGCTCGCGGATTCGCTTTGCGAGCGCCGGCGATCCCCCGCCGGTCGAGATGGCCAGGCTGAACTCCCCGCGCCGGATCTCGCTGGGCACGTGAAAGTCGTTGGCGAGCGGGTCGGTGGCCGACTGGGCGAGGATTCCCTGCTCGCTTGCGAGCTCCAGGATCTGCTGGTTCAGGTCGCGGTCGTCGGTGCAGGCGAAGACCAGGAACGAGCCCTTGAGGTCGTCGGGGCGGAAGTTGCGCTCCTCGACGTGGAGCCAGCCCCCGGCGGGCTGGGTGCCGCGTTCGAGCTCGAGCACTTCCGGATGGGCCTTGCGGGTCACCACCAGCACCCGGGCCCCGGCCTCCAGCAGGCGCTCGGCTTTTCGCAGGCCCACATTCCCGGCGCCGACGACCAGGACGGGCTTTCGGTGCAGGTTGAGCTGGATGGGATAGAGCCGCACGAGGCCTCCGAAATGAGCGGGATTCGCTTCAATCGCGCCTGATCTTAGGGGGTTCGCGCCGCCGGAGCCAGCGCCAAAACGCCCCGGTTTCCCCCTTTTCGGGGCTCCGGCGAGGGGCCGCCGGTGTCAACCTGGATTGACATCGCACCGGCAATGGTGCTTGACAGCAACCGCTTTGGCGACACCGAAAACGGCCCGAATCGGAGAATGCGAAGAATTTTTCGCGCCTCTATCTTGCTGTAATTATTGATGAAATTTCGCAACATGCCCCGCCTCCAGGCGCAAATCCCGATTCTGGCACGCGCCGTGCTCTATAGGGCTCCATCACGGCAGACCAGAATCGGAGGTCAGACAAGCCATGACTCTTGAAGTGATCAAACGGGCAGCATTCGAAGTCCTCACCGGCCGCGAGACCGCGCACTCCCTCAAAGTGCTGCGCGAGGCCCAGACCGGCTGGGAACAGGTCCGCGATTCGGACCCCGAGACCTACCACCTGGTAAAACGCGCAATGATCGAGCGCATGAAACGGCAGATTCGGCGCGCGGCCTGATTTCGGCTCATTGGGCCGCCGCGTCTCTCTCCTGGGAGGGCTCCTGCAAGGGAGCCCTTTCTTTTTGTACCTATTCGGCTTTGAGCCTGGGGTCGAAGCGGGCGGGGTACGGATCGCTGATTTCCAATCGTTCGAAGTCCGGGTGGGCGGGATTGAGGATGAAATTGTGTTCCTCCTCGCTCAGCGCGGAAGGCACGCGAAGCACAGCGCTGGCGGCAGTGGCAAGCCACTTGTCGCCGGCGGCACGTAGCTCCGGAGGAGCAGGTGCTTCATCCCATCCTTCCCCGGGTATTTCGACGTCTTCGATGGGCAGCGAATCGGGTATTTCCACGGCGAAATAGACAAATTCGATATTGGACAACACCGCGAAACTTGCGTGAACAAGGGTTTCGAGTTTTGCGAGTGAGAGGCTTTGCGCGCAGTAGACCACAGGGTGGCCCCGAGAGGTCCAGCGCGAGCCCGCGAAGGCACTGCCCATGCCTGTGAACGCCGCCATGCGATGGCTCTTTTTACTGATTCGATAGATGCGCACGCCGCTTAGCTGACGATGCCGTACTCAAGTCGGTAAAGCTCTTCACGAACCAGCTCCGTTCCAAAACTCGTATCGAGCAGATCGAGCGGCGCCTTTCCGCCGAGCGCACGATTGGGAGCCTGTAGCCAGTCGCGGGCCGCGGCTTTGCTTTCAAGAACGGACTCGCCGAGCGCAAAGACTCCCGCGACTCTAAACAGGCGGTCGGTTTGTTCGGCCGAGAGTCTCGACGATTGCGCAAGTTTCCGGTGGTAGGTGCTGGCGGCAACGCCGGCGGCATGAAGAATCACGGACTCGGAGACTTCGAGGTGCCGGGCCAGCCGTTGTACGGATTTCGGCGGGACGCCGGAGTGGATTTCTTCCACCCATTTGAGGGCTCCGACCGCCCTGGGGCCAAGCAACACTCTCACGGCGCGGGTGAGCGCATCGCTGGAAATATCGGCGCTTGGAGTCTGGGTCGATGTGGTGGGCATGGCAATCCTCATTTGAGACGTAGGTTACTCTCAAATGGGATCTATCGCAAACATCCCGGGAATCCCTACAGCATCAGCGCCTTGATGGCTTCGTCGGTGAGCGGCTCGCCGGGGATGGTGAAGGTTGAATCGGCGCCGCCGGTTTTGACCTGCACTTCGGGGGCGTCGGGGTACTCGCGGGCGTAGCGCAGGAAGGCGCCGCCCACGAATCCGCGGACCTCGTCGCTGTCGCCGGCCACGGATACGGCCGAGGGCGCGCCGAAGTTGAGCGGCTCGTAGTAGGCCACGCCTTTCAGGCGCGAGCCCAGGTAGGCGAGCTCGGTGTTTTCCTTCTCGTTGCGACCGATGACGATTTTCTGCCCGCCGGGCAGGCGGAGCTGGCGGCCGAGCTTTAAAAGCTCGTAGTGCCAGCGATCGCCGCTGGCTTCCTTGTGCTCCCAGGCCTCCTTTGCGCGGTGCGCGTACTCGGGTTCGGTCAGCCGGCAGCCGGTCGAGGGCTGGGGCACGTCCTTGATGTTGAACTTCTCTGCGAGCTCGATGAGCTCGCGGCGCGAGCGTCCGGCAATGCCGTAGAGCTTTTCGCGATCGACGATGCCTTCGATTTCCGGTTCGGTCGGCGGCAGGAACTTCGCCGAGAGCGGGCGCAGGATGCGGCCGGGCAGCCCGGCTTCGAGCTCCACCTTGCGGAGCTGGTGCTTGAGCTGGGAGTTGGGGCGCTGGCCCATGACCTCGCCCGTGACGAGGAAGGACGCGCCCACCTGCTCCATGAACTTCACGCCCAGGCGGAACATGTGCGCGCGGCAATCGATGCAGGGGTTGATGCCCTTGCCCCAGCCGTTCTTTGGATTCTCGATGAGCTTCAGATACTCGGGCCCCGTGTCCACCACGGTGATGGGGACATTGAACTCGTGGGCCATGCGCGAAGCTTCCATCTTGCAGCACTCGAACTGTGTGCGCACGTTGAAGGCCTCGAGCTCGATGCCCTGCTGCTGCATAATGCGGATGGCGAGCATGGAGTCGAGCCCGCCGGAGAAGAGAACAACGGCTTTTCGGTTCAGTGTCATGGGATGAGCGTTCCTGATTCCTGGTGTCGACTCAAGGGCTGTCCCGCCACCCGGCTGATTCCGGGGCGCGGGGGGAGCTGCCGGGCGCGTTATTCTACGGATTGCGCGGGCGCTGTCCAGCGCCTCTGCCCCCTTCACGCGGTTTGTGGCCCGAAACGGCTACGTGAGACCCATCACGCACCCCTTGCACCCGCTCCAGCACAAAACCTGGAAAAAATTGCGTAGTTTGAGCCTCCCGGTGAGTTGGGACACGCCGCGCGGGCACCTGTCAATTTTTGTCCGGCCCGCAATGCCTTTTCTAACTATTTGAAATTACAGAAGAAAAATGAGCTCCCGTAAACAACAGTCAACGCGGAGGTCCCGTGTGCAGCGGGTGAGCCCCAACGGCATCACCCTTGCGAAGATAGACCCCTGAAGCTGTGAGCTCTGAAAAGGCCGGGGCAGACAGTGAGGGCTGAGACAATGACGAGCGTACTGATCGTAGACAGGGACGAGGCCATCCGGGGCGCATTTGCGCAGTTTTTTGCCGGAACCGGTGTCCAGGTGGTCTGCGCCGGAAGCTTCGACGAAGTCAGTGCGAAGGCGCGGGGCCAGATGGACCTGATCTTTGCAGATGACCTGGAAGAGTCGCTGACCCCCGAACGCAGTGCCGAGCTGCGCACGCGCAATTTCTCGACGCTCGCGCCGATCGTGTGCATGGGAAAAGCGCGCATGAGCGCCGAGGCCCTGCGCTCGCTTGGCTACGCGGGCCTGCTGGCAAAGCCCTTCAAGGGCGCGCAGGTCAAGGAAATGCTGGCGAAATGGCTGCCGATGGCGGCCTGATGTGTGGATAGGAAAAAAGGTTTTCCGGGCATCCGGGGTTTAAAAACGACCCCTCCTGACCCGAGATCACTGTGGGCGAAGAACAAATTTCACAGTGGTTTGCCAACCCGGGTGCTCGGAGAAATTTGCGGATGGGGAGGGCTTGCGAGGAGAAATCTTGAGAAAGAAAAGTTCGGAGACCCACCTAACTGATCTTCTCGCAAGTCCGACCCAGCTTTTTCCCTAATTTGGAGACCGCCCTCAATCTTACATGGATTGGGGGCGTTTTGCGACCAAAACTTGCCGTTTTGCCGCGCCCGGCATCCCGCCGGGTGGCGGGAATTGCCCCCAACTGCCGCTAATCGGTCAGTTTTTCGAGAATTCGATCCGCCAGACTGAAGGCCGATTTCAGCTCTCCCCAGACCCCCAGCAGCGGGGCATTGGAGCGCCCGAGGGCCAGGTGGCGCTTGCCCTTGAGCCCGTGGGGGGCGCCCACAAGACCCAGGTTGCGCAGCCCCCGGGGCCCCGCGGGAAAGCGGGCCTCGGCCTGAGCGGGCAGCCACGCGCTGCGCGCGCAAAAATCCTGCACATACGGAAGCACGGTTTCGAGTCGGCCCATCACCGCCTCGCGCGAGGGCCCGTTGTCGCTCCCGTCTTCGGGACTAAAGACGGTGGCGTAGAGCTTTGCCTGCTTCTCGTCCTCGCCGGGACGCTCAATGAGATACGCGATGAGGTTCTCGCCGGTGAGCGACCCGGCCGGATCGCTCACGATCACGCCGCGCGGGCACATGCCCGGCGGAATGGCCGTGGGCTCGATCACTGCGCGCAGCGTGCGCGTGCGCAGCAGCACGCCGCCCTGGCGCGCAAGATTCTGCTGGAGGGCGCGCTCGCCCTCGATCACGTAACGCGCGAGCACCTCGCGCCCGTCGGCGGTGCGCACGCGCCAAAGGCCCTCGGGCCCCTTGCTCACTTCCTGCAGCGAGGTGTTGAGGAGCTGCGCGCCGCGCTTGTGAAGGGCGCGCTGAATGAGCTCGCGCACATCGGCGACGTCCTCCGGCGGCAGCAGGGCGTGCTCGCGCTCGGAGTCGGCCAGCCACAGGCTCGCCGGCGCAAAGGGGGCGCTCTCGTTTCCGAACACACCCATGGCACTCAGATAGAACTTGATGAAGCGCTGCGCGTCCTCGCCAAGGCCCGCCGCGCCCAGCGCCTCGCCCAGGCCCTTGTGCAGGTTTCGCTTCGCGCTTCCCGAAAGATGGGGCGGCCCGCTCTTCCTGCGAAAGCGCGCAAAGAATCCTGCCGGCGGAAACGGATTCCAGCCGAGCACCGCGCGACGCAGCGAGAGGGCATCGGCCTCAAGGGCCTGCTCGAAGCGGGTGATGCGCTCGGCCTGCTCGGGACCGAATTCGCGATTGAGCGCGCGGCGGTAGTCCTGGGGATTGCTGCAGACGTCCACCCGGAATCCCGGCCAGATGACCTGGAAGAGGATGGGCGGGGTCCGAAAGGCGGTGCGTACCCGCGGGGCGATCTCGCCGGCGTCGAGCAGGCGTTCGAGCAGGGTGCCCGGCCCGCCCGGCGGCAGCAGTCCCAGCGGAGGCAGGACGCCGTCGGGGGCCTCGCTGACCGATTCACCCGAGAGGACCACCACGCGCCGCCCGGCCTTTGTGAGGGCTGCTGCGGCGGCCAGGTGGGCCATCGAATACTCTGTGAGCAGGACGTCGGCGCGTCCCTGGGCGGCCTTTGCCATCGGTTTCGACCTGCAAACGCTCTGGGTACTTGCTGCAAGGGGCGAATACCTCCGATTTGTGCAAAAGGGAAGGATTCGGCCCTCAAACCGTCAGAATTCTGGCGATTTCGGGTATCAGGTTGTAAAAAAGCGGATTTTGTGCTATGTTAACAAAAGGCGTGGCGAGCCTTTTGGCCGCATTTTCTTGGCAAATACCGGTGAAACCGGGCGGCAGGCGGCTTTTCTGAACCAGTTATGAGTGTAGCAAAAACCGTGGGGATGCAACAGTAGGGTGTTCCCACGGATGGCGCTTATTTTGTGCCAGAGAGGGTATTTTATATGTTCAAAGTTGGAGACAAGGCCGTTTATCCAGCCCACGGGGTTGGCGTCATCGAGAACATCGAGAAGAAGGAAATCGCAGGTAGCACCTACCAGTTCTACATTCTTCGGATTCTCGAGAACGACATGACCATCATGATTCCCACGGCCAATGTCGAAGCGGTCGGTCTGCGCCGGATCATCCCGGGCAGCCAGGTGACCAAGGTCTACAAGATCCTCAAGCAGAACGAGATCAGCGTGGACGCCGCGACCTGGAACCGCCGCTATCGCGAGTACATGGAGAAGATCAAGACGGGCTCCGCCTTCGAGATCGCCCAGGTGCTCCGCGACCTGTTCATTCTCAAGAACGACAAGGATCTCTCCTTCGGTGAGCGCAAGATGTTCGACACCGCGCGCACGCTGCTGGTCAAGGAACTGGCGCTTGCCAAGGACGTGACCGAGGAGAACGTGGCCAAGCAGCTCGACAAGATTCTTGTGAAGACCGCCGAGCTCGCCGCCGAAACCGGCACCCGCCGCAAGAAGGGCAAGAGCGCCCCGGCCGCGGCGCCTGCTGCTCCGGTCGCCGCCAAGAAGAAGAGCCCGGCCAAGACCGCTGCCAAGACGGCAACGACTTCGAAGAGCAAGGCCAAGCCGGCCGCTGCCAAGAAGAGCACCGCCAAGAAGCCTGCCAAGGCCCGCAGCGCCAGCGCGTAACTTGCGCTCCGATCGCAACCACGAAAACCCCGCCGAGTTCGGCGGGGTTTTTCTTTTCACTTCGCCGCGGGCGCTGACTACCCTCGGCCCGCAATGAGAGTCCACGCCGTCATTCCCGCCGCAGGCAGCGGCACCCGCATGGGGCCGGGCCAGAAGAAGCAGTTCCGCCTGATCGCGGGAGAGCCGGTGCTGGCCTACGCGGTGCGCGCGCTCTGCGGGAGCGGCCTGATCGACTCGCTCACGCTCGCCGTGCCCGAGGACGAGATCGCCCAGGTCGCTGAAGCGATCCTGCCGCTTGCCGGGGATCTGAGCGCGCAGGTGGTCGTCGGCGGCGCCGACCGGCAGGCCTCGGTGTGGAACGGCATCCAGGGCGTCGAGGACGCGGCCGAGGGCGACCTCATCCTGGTTCACGACGGCGTGCGGCCATTCCTGACCAAAGCGCTGCTCGCCGAGGTCATCGGCGCCGCCAAAGAGCACGGCGCCGCGAGCGTGGGCGTGCCGGCCAAGGACACCATCAAAATTGTCGACGAGGCGCGCGTGGTGCAGCGCACGCCGCCGCGCGAGCATTGCTGGCAAACCCAGACGCCGCAGGTCTTTCGCTACGAGATCATCCGTGCCGCGCACGAGCGCGCGCTCGCCGAAACCCCAGATGCGCGCGGCACCGACGACGCGGGCCTTGTCGAGCGCTTTGGCGGCAAGGTCGTGATGACCATGGGCATTTACGAGAACATCAAGATCACCACGCCCGAAGACCTGGCTGTGGCGGAAGTCTTCGCCGCGCACCTGGCAGGGCAGGGAGAGGAAAAATGAGCGCACCCTTTCGCGTCGGCAGCGGCTACGACGTCCATCGTCTCAAAGAAGGACGCAAGTGCATCCTCGGTGGGGTGGAGATTCCATCCGACATCGGGCCCGACGGCCATTCCGATGCCGATGTACTGTTGCACGCCATCACCGACGCAGTGCTCGGCGCCATCGGCGAGGGTGACATCGGCGCCCACTTCCCGCCCTCGGACCCGCAGTGGAAGGGCGCGCCCTCGGAAACTTTCATGCGCCATGCCATGAAACTCGCGCGCGATTCCGGCTACCAGCTCGGCAACATCGACGCCACGGTGATCGCCGAAGCACCCAAACTCCGTCCGCACATTGATAAAATCCGCGAGAGCATCGCCGCCATGTGCGGCGTTGCCACCGGCGAGGTCTCGGTCAAGGCAACCACCCACGAAGAGATCGGCACCCTGGGCCGCAAGGAAGGCATCGCCGCCTTCGCGAGCGTGCTGCTGTATAAGCCGTAGGGGCGAGGCTTGCCTCGCCCATGTGTGGGGCGGCATTTTTTTCGTCCACGTCCACGTCCACGTCCACGTCCACGGAATCCGATTCCCTCCCCGTGGCGGGGAGGGCAGGGTGGGGTTGTCGCATGTAGGCGCGAAACAACCCCCTCCGGCCTTCGGCCACCTCCCCCGCCACGGGGGAGCCAAGTGTCGGTAGCGCTTTTCCCTATGTGACACGATATGACACACTCACCCGGTATTCAGGAGGACGGGTGGCGTGTCTTCAGGTGGGGGCGCGGCAGGGCATTGTGAAATCGGGAGGTGGTGCATGGAACGGCGGAGTCCCAAGAGTTACTCCCAGGCCGCGCGCTTGCAGGACATGGTGCGGACCTTCATGGCGCGCCGGGCGGGCGTGACCATCGAGGAACTCGTCGAGATCTACGACATCACGCGGCGAACCGTCTACCGCGACTTCGACGCGCTGGCCGAGTCGGGCTACCCGCTCTATTCGGTGGAGACCGGCGGCCGAAAGCTCTGGCGTTTCCACGACCGCTTTACCGAGGTCGCGCCCGTCACGCTCTCGACCTCCGAGCTCATCGCCCTGTACGTCACGCGCACCCAGATCGGCTACCTGGATGGAACTCCGCTGGCCGAGGACATGGACCGCGTCTTCGGCAAGCTGGAGAAAACCCTCTCGCCCAAGCACCGCGACCAGCTCGCGCTCTTCGCAAAAAAATTCTACACCGTGCCCGACGCGCCCAAGAGCTACGACGAGCACCTCGACCTGCTCTGGGACGTGATGGACGGGCTCATCCGCCAGCTCCGCTGCAAGATGCGTTACCGCTCGCCGCGAAAGAAGAGCCCCACGACGCGGCTCATTGAACCGCTCACCCTGCTCACCCACAAACAGGGGCTCTATCTGCTCGCGCGCGAGGCCGGCGCCGACAAGGTGCTCACCTTTGCCATCGACCGCATCGTCTCCTTCGAGCCGACGAAGGAGACCTTCGAGTATCCGAAAAAATACGCGCCCGAGAAACAGGTCGAGGGCGCCTTCGGCATCGTGGCCGGTGACGAGGAAGTGCGCGTGCGCATCCGCTTCGCCGCCGACATCGCCCACCTCATTGCGGAGCGCACCTTCCACCCCGGGCAGAAAATCACCCGCCACAAGGACGGCTCGCTCACCCTGGAGATGAAGCTCACCGCGCTGGGCGCCGAACTCAACGGCTTCGTGCTCTCCTACGGCAGCAAGGCCGAAGTGATCGAACCCGCCGAGCTGCGCCAGCAGATCGCCGCGGAGCTCCAGGAAGCAGCGAAGCGGTACGCTTAAAACATCGGAAAATTGGGGCGATCACCCCCGTTCGTCCTGAGTAGCCGCATAGCGGCGTATCGAAGGGCAAACGGGCCTCGATTTATGAGGCTGTCGAGCGCCCTTCGATACACATTGCTTCGCAATGCACTCAGGGCGAACGGGTTGCAAACGATAGATGCGTGTAGGGGCGAGGCACCCGTCATCCGTAGCCTTGGCGAAGGATGATGCCTCGCCCTTCTTTATCTCAGGATGACAGGCTGTTGGAGAAACTGATTCAGGAAGCCGCGTCGACCGGCTCTTCGTAGTGGAAGGGCAGGGTGAACTCGAAGCACGAGCCCTTCTTGCGCTCGCTGGTGACGGTGATCTGGCCGCCGTGCATTTCGACGAAGTCGCGGCAGAGTGCGAGGCCGAGGCCCGCGCTGCGCACGTCGCGTGATTCGCTGCCCTCGGCCTGCTTGTAGCGTTCGAAGATGTAGGGCACGACCTCGGGCGGGATGCCCTCGCCGGTGTCGGCCACCTGGACGCGGGCCATGTCGGACTCGGCGTTGGAGCGCACGATGATCTCGCCGCCGCTGGGGACGAACTTCACCGCATTTCCCAGAAGATTGACCATCACCTGCTGCAGGCGTTTCACGTCGAAGTCGAAGTCCGGGATGTTCGTGTCCAGGAAGGTACGCACGTGGATATTGCGCTCGTCGGCGATGACGCGGATGGTCTCCACGGAGTTGGCGAGGATTTCGTTGAGGTTGTAGTGCTCGCGGTGGAGCACCAGCTTGCCCGCCTGGATCTTGTAGGAATCGATGAGGTCGTCGATGAGCGCCAGCAGCTTCTGCGAGCTCATGGTGATCATCTCGACTTCTTCGAGAAGTTCCTCGTCGCGAATCTGGCGCTCGAGCAGCGAGGCGAAACCGATGATCGCGTTGAGCGGGGTCTTGAGCTCATGGCCCAAGCCCGCGAGGAACTCGACCTCGGATTCCTGGCGCTGGCGCAGTTCCTTGGCCGAGCTGCCGTTGATCGCGTCGGCCAACAGGTGCGTCGTTGCCGCCACGCGCTCTTCGTCGATGGGATGATCGCCGTGGTGGCCATAGATGCCGAGGACGTGGGTGCAGCGCTC
>JAGRBM010000547.1 GCA_020434085.1 Chrysiogenia bacterium
ATGCGGCGCTCCTCGAAGAAGCCGGACCCGCGGTCCTGGCCTTCGGGTACAACGACGGTGACGCGATGACCGTGGAAGACAACAACGTGAAGACCCAGGTGGATATGGTCTTCACGACAGACGAAGACATCCCGACGCCAATTGACATGCAATACGCATTCGTGCGTCTCAAGGGCGAATTGAGCGGGATGGATCTGACGCCCCTTTCGTTGACCTACGCCATGCCCGACCTGACCATCGCCGTCGGCGCTGAATCGGTTCGCATGGCGTTGGGGATGGCGACGACCGATAACGAACTGGTCGAGGTCCTGTTTCAGATTCCCGACGAGAGCGGCGATATCGCCTATGTCGCGCGCGAGGTCATCTACGACACCACGGACCCAAAAATTGCAGCACCCCTTGAAGGAACGGTCGGTGTCGGCAGCAGTGAGCTGACCGTGACAATCCCCGGCGCAAGCGACGAAGTGATGAACGGCGTCGCATCGGGAATCGGCGCATTCTTTGTCGAATTCACGAGCGCCGTGGATGCCGCAGAGGATCCGGTCACGCCCCCTGACGATCAGGCCTATGCCACCGGTAACGGATCTTCCTTTACGATCACGGGCCTGACCAACCGGGTGACCTATACCTTCAACGTCTACGCGCTCGACAACGCGGGCAACCGCTCGGTCGAGTTCGTGGCCGACCTGGAGGGAACGCCGGCGCCAGGTGTGAGCCTGCTCGATCTGCTCGGTGAGAACGGCTGCGTGTTCTCGCCGCGCGCGCGCGGCTGGGGCGCGGGCGAACTGCTCCTCTGGCTGGGCGCGCTCGCGATAGCGCTCGCCGTTCGTCGCCGCGGAGCGCGCGCATGATCCGCCGCATCCTTCCCGTTCTGCTGGGCGCATGGCTGGTGCTGTGCGCCGCGGGCAGCGCGCACGCGCAGGGCATTCCCCAGAGCCGTCGCAGCACGCTTGGTGCCGGGCGTTTCTGGGGCTCGATGCAGATGGAGTGGATCAGCGTCGGGGATTCGCGCCAGCGCTCCTACTTCGAAGAATCGAGCGCACAGCAATATTCTTTTGAAGCGGGCATGCGGCTGACCGGCAATTTCGACCTGCTGGGCTCCATTGGATACCGCTACGAGAGCGCGCACCAGCTCAATGAGAATGATTTCCTGATGATCCCGCCAGTGATCAGCCGACTGACGAACGTCGACACCCTGCACACGATTCCGATGACCGCTTCGCTGCGCTACCGCCTGCAGTGGGACCCCGATGCCTGGCTCGTGCCCTATGTGCGCGGCGGAGTGACGGGCGCGTGGTTCGTCTATGACGAGGACACGATCGGTGTCGGCAATGTCTGGGGCATCAAGTGGGGCGTGCACGGCGGCGCAGGGCTGCTCTGGCGCATCGACGAGCTCGACAAAAACTCGCGGCGCTCGCTTCGCAACCAGGGCATCGACGGCATGTATCTCGACACCGGTTTTCACTGGCAGTGGGTCAACAACTTCGGCACCAAGACGCCCAACCAGTACAACGGCAAGGGGCTCGATCTCTCCGGCATGGGCGCCCGGCTGGGCCTGACGATATGGGTGCGGTAGAAGCGCCCGAAACTCCCGACACAGAGGCGCCACTGCCGCGGGGCCCCCGGCTTCTCGGCATGAGCGGCGGCACGCTGCTCATCGCGGCGTTCGTGATGCCGGTCGTCCGGGCCTGTGACGATCCGGTGTATCCGTATGAGTTTGGCCTCAAGTGGGGCGGCTTCGTGCCGGAGTATCTGTTCGGGCTTGCCGTGCTAATTGCGCTTGCGGTCGTTGCGCTGCGTGGGGACGCAATGCTCGGCCGCGCAGGTCGCGCGCTTCGCCTCTATGTCGTGCTCTGGGGCATTCGCAACCTCTCGAACTCCGTCTGGCAAACCGGGGAGGATATTCTGTCGAACTCGGCGCAGGAGTGGGAGAACTGGGCACTTGGCGCATTCGCGGCGCTCGCACTCTCACTTGTATATCTTTCGCGTCAAGGCAGGTTTTCCTCCACGAGAATTCTGGGCCGAAGCATGTGGGTGGGCGGAATTCTGTGGGCTCCCTTATTGATGATCGCATTCGACGAGGTCGCTGATGAACTCATGTACGGGTTCTGGGTCACGCTGCTGGCGTTGGCGATGATCGTCGTCGGGGGTGCCTGGATCGAGCGCGAGGAAGCGCAGCATGCCTTGACCGGTGAATAGCGGCAAGTTCTATTCGTCCACGTCCACGTCCACGTCCACGTCCACGAAACCAAAAACAAAAGGCCCGCTTCCTTTCGGAAGCGGGCCTTTGCAAATGCTCTGAATGGAACAGGCAGGTGCTGGGCTTACATCATGCCCGGCATTCCGCCCATTCCGCCCATGCCACCCATGCCGCCCATGTCGGCGCCGCCGCCGTCCTTGCTGGGCTTTTCGGCGATGAGCGCCTCGGTGGTAAGCAGCAGGCCCGCCACGCTGGCGGCGTTCTGCAGTGCGCTGCGCACGACCTTGGTCGGGTCGATCACGCCCGCGGCAACCAGGTCCTCGTAGGTCTCGGTCTGGGCGTTGAAGCCCCAGGAGGCCTCGGTCTTCTGAAGGACTTTGTCGAGAACGACAGAGCCTTCGAGACCGGCGTTGTTGGCGATCTGGCGAAGGGGCTCCTCGATGGCGCGACGGATGATGTTCACGCCGATCTGCTGGTCGTGGTTTTCAAGCTTGAGGCCGTCGAGGGCCTTCTGCAGGCGGGCAAGCGCGATGCCGCCGCCGGGCACGATGCCCTCTTCCACGGCCGCGCGGGTGGCGTTGAGGGCGTCCTCAACGCGCGCCTTGCGCTCCTTCATCTCGACCTCGGTAGCAGCGCCGACCTTGATGACGGCCACGCCGCCGACGAGCTTGGCCAGACGCTCCTGGAGCTTCTCG
>JAGRBM010000548.1 GCA_020434085.1 Chrysiogenia bacterium
CGTGGAGATCGTGCCGCGCGAGTTCGACGCCGAGGGGCTCGTTGCCTACTTCAGCGAGCAGGGCGTGACCGGCAAGAAGGTGCTCATTCCGCGCGCGAAGGAAGCGCGCGAAGTGCTGCCCGAAGAGCTACGCAAGATGGGCAACGAAGTCCTCGTCGCGCCCGTCTACCAGAGCGTCCTTCCCGAGGGCGGCGGCGCGCGGCTTCGCGAGATGATCGAAGACGGCGGCATCGATCTGGTTACCTTCAGCTCTTCGTCGACGGTGAAGAATTTCTTCGAGCTCGTGGGCGAGGACCTCGCACCGACGGTGCAGGAAAAATGCACCATCGCGTGCATCGGTCCGATCACCGCGAAGACGGCCGAAGAATTCGGCCTCAAGATCGACATCCAGCCGCCCAATTACACCATCCCCGAACTCATCGAAGCCGTGGTGGCCTACTACGCAAAATGAGCTACTGGTTTTTCGGCACGCCGGAATTTGCGCGCACCATTCTTGCGGGAATGGTGGAAGCGGGACTCCCTGTGAGCCTTGCCGCCTGCCAGCCCGATCGTCCGAAAGGCCGCGGCCACAAGATGCAGATGTGCGAGGTGAAGACCTACGCCCTCGAGAAGGGAATCGAGGTCTATCAGACACCGTCGCTCAAGACCCCCGAAGCGCGCGAGCAGCTCGAGGCCCTTGCGCAAAAGCACCGGCCCACTGTCGCGATTGTTGCTTCCTACGGGCTCATTCTTCCGCAATGGCTGCTCGATCTGCCTGAACACGGTTTCGTCAACGTGCACGCCTCACTGCTGCCGCGCTGGCGTGGGGCCTCGCCCATTGCCCACGCGATCTGGGCCGGCGACTCCGAGACCGGCGTTTGCCTGATGCGTGTCGTGCAGGCCCTTGACGCCGGCGGCGTGTTTTCACGGAAAACCGTTTCCATCACCGATGAAGACGACGGGCTCACGCTGGAGAACAAACTCGCCGAGGCGGGTGCGACGCTCCTTGTAAAAGACCTGCCAAAAATTCTCGCCGGTGAGTTCACCGAAGTTCCCCAGAGTGAAGAAGGCCTGACCTACGCCGCGCGACTGACGAAAGAGAGCGGCGCGCTCGACTGGAGCCGTCCGGCGGCAGAACTCGCCCGTCAGGTGCGCGCTCTGCAACCCTGGCCGGGGACCTGGACGCGCGTAGAGGGGAAGATGCTCAAAGTCCTGCGCGCGCGTGCGATTGCGGGAAATGGCGCGCCCGGCGAAGTGACCGATTCAAGCAATCGGTTGGTTGTTGCCTGCGGCGAGGGCGCCCTCGAATTGCTCGACGTGCAGCTTGAGGGGAAAAAAGCCATGAGTGCCGACGCCCTGCTGCGGGGTTTTGCCATCGAGGCGGGCACGGCCCTCTCTGCCGCCCCCGCGCCCAATCCGGCACCCGAGTGATGCGCCGACTGTGACATCTGCTGTCACGACGCGCTTTCCCCGGCCAGCCGCGGCGGCTATAGGGCAGGGGACCGGGAACTTCGCATGATGCAAAAACCCAAAACGCGCCGAGTGTTCACGTTGATCGCCCTGATGGGGGTGTTTGGCGTGGCATCGATCGCACTGGCCTACCGCCTGCCGCCAGAAAAACTCGTCCAATACTGGGCAGGTCGCATCCTGCGCTATCACGAGTTTGAAGTGCGGATGAAGCACCAGCGTTTCGATCCCGAGGTGCAAGAGCAGGTTCCAGACGTTTCCGAGGCGCGCATTCTCTTCGCGCGCGACGGCGCTTTCCGTATCGAGCGCACCGATCCCAAGGTCGCGCCGCTTGTGGTGGTAGGTAACGGCCAGGAAAGCCTCGCTGTGGCAGGTACCAAGGACCTCGGTCGCGCCGTGGCTGCGCGTTACGATTTTCCCTGGCTCTTCTCCATCGGGAAAGCCATCAGCCCCGAAGAGCTCGAAGCGCTGCAAAATCAGTACGTCCTGATCGACTCGGGCTACGTGCTCTGGATGCTCACGCGTATTGCCAAGTGGGGCATCGCCTGGAACCACACAAAGCTCGCACCTTATGGTGACGGGGAAGTGGGCTACCTGATGGGGCAGGGCTATGGTGAGCCCGACCCGCCCGAGGGCGAGCCCAAGTCCAGACTGCTCTTCGACAACCGCGACTTCATGCCCATCCTGCTCAACTGGGTGGATGATGCTGCCGGCACCGCCACCGAGTACAAGACGGTGATGAGCGGCTACGGCAACGACATCCTGCGCCATTTCCCCTCGCGCATTCAAATTTTCGTCGGCGGCAAGCTCACCGATGAGTTCACCTTGCTCTCGGCGCGGCTCTCTCCAAAATACATGCCCGAGGAAGTCGATCCCGCAGTGCTGCGCGGCTCGCTCGCCCCTGAGGACGATGCCGCCGGCGCCCCAGAGAAACCGGCGCCAAAACCCGCCGCGCCGGAGGCGCCATGATCGAGCAGTTCAACAAGTGGGACTGGATTCTCCTTGCCACGGTGGTGTCCTTCATCCACGGCGCGTCTTTTTTCTGGGGCAAGCTCCGGCGCCGCCAGATTCGCGAGTCCGAAGAACGCAAGCGCCATGAAGCGTCCGAGGAAGCCTGAACCGCCCTCGGGCGGTGAATTCGCGCAAGTCGCCGTTCCAGGGCCCCACCGGGAACTCTTCACCTATCGCATTCCAGAAACCATGGACGCCCTGGCAAAGGCCGGGCACCGGGTTCTGGTTCCATTCGGTCGCCGCCAACTGGTCGGCGTCGTGTGGGAGCGCATCGACGCGCCGCCGGCGCATGTTCCTGAAGAAAAGATTCGCCCAATTGCCGACGTGCTCGATTCGCACCCGATCATCGACGCGGGGGCCGCGCGCCTTTGCGAGTGGGCGGCGCGCTACTACCGCGCCTCCATCGGAGAACTCGCCCGACTTGCCGGGCCGCCGGGCGCGGGCTGGGCCAGCGGTCCCGAACAGATCCGGCTTTCCCTTCCGGCCGAAGGCGAACTCGTGGACATCGCCTCGCTTCCCGCCGGCGCGCGCGAGGTCTACTACGCCGCGCTCGAAATGCTCGTCGATACCGAGGGCCTTATCTTCGTTGCCAAGCTCGGCCGCAAGGCTGGACGTGAGGCCCTGCACTCCAGGTTGCGACTGCTTGAACGCGCGGGCGCGCTGAGCATCGAGTGGGAACGCCCCAGTAGCGGCGCCACCGGTCGGGAGATCTGGAAGTGGAGCGCGCTGGAGATTCCGGGCGATGAGCGCGAGGCACTTGAAACGCGCGCCGCCAAGCAGGCCGAGGTGTACGATGCGCTCGCCGCACGTGGGCCGAGCGATGCAAGTGAACTCGACGTATCGGGCGCGCAGGCCGCGCTCAAGGCGCTGCTGGAAAAAGGCTACGTCACCCGCGAAAAAGAAGCGGAGATTCGAAGTCCCTGGCAGCGTCTCGAAGCGCTCGCGCAGGAAGAGCCGCGCCACAAGCTCACCGGCGCGCAGGCGCGCGCGGTGCAGAGCATCGAGGAACTGCTCGGCACCGAGGACTTCGCAGCCGCCCTGCTCTGGGGCGTGACGGGCAGCGGAAAGACAGAGGTCTATCTGCGGGCCATCGAGCGCACCATCGAACAGGGGCGCAGCGCGCTGGTGCTCGTTCCCGAAATCGCGTTGACGCCCAGGCTTGCCGCGCGCTTCGTACATCGCTTCGGCCCCACGCTGGCGGTACTGCACAGCGGCCTCAGCGCGGGAGAGCGCTACGACGAGTGGCAGCGTCTTCGCTCGGGCAAGGCGCGCGTCGCACTGGGGGTTCGTTCGGCGGTGTTCGCGCCGCTCTCGGGCCTGGGGCTCATCGTCGTCGATGAAGAACACGAGAGCACCTACAAGCAGGAAGAAAATCCCGCCTACAATGCGCGCGACGGGGCGATCAAGCGCGCGCAGTTGGAGGGTGCCGTCGTGGTGCTCGGTTCGGCAACGCCCTCACTGGAAACGATCGCCAACGTCGAGGCCGGCAAGTACCGGCGGCTCGAACTACCCGAGCGCGTGGCCGGGCGTCCGTTTCCAACCATCGAGCTCATCGACCTGCGCGAGAAACCCGAAAAACCAAAGCTCAAACCCGGCACGGGCAAGGAACCAATTCCCTATGAGGAAAGCCGTCTTGTCGAAGAGGGCGAGGCGCGCGCGGCGATGCTTGCGGATTTCAAGGTGAAAGAAGAGGCTTGGGAAGCCGAAAAACAGCGGCCGTGGTTCCTTTCGCGAAAACTGCTCGCCGCGCTCGAGGAAAACCTCGCGGCGAAGGATCAGGCGATTCTCTACCTTCCCCGGCGCGGCTTTGCTTCCACGTTGCTTTGCCATGACTGCGGTTTTCAGATCGAGTGCCCAAACTGCGACGTGCGACTTCGCGTGCACATGCAGGGCGCCAAGCTTGCCTGCCACTACTGCGGGTATGAAACCCACGCTCCCGCGCAGTGCAGCCAGTGCGGCGGAACGCATCTGCACCCGGCGGGGCTGGGAACCCAGCAGCTCGAAGAAGCGCTTGCAAAGGAATTCCCCGACGCGCGGATCGCGCGCCTCGATCGCGACGTACTTGGTCGCAAGGGCGCCCTCGAGAAGACGCTCGAGAAAATGCAGAACGGGGAGATCGATTTCCTGCTGGGCACGCAGATGGTGACCAAGGGCCACGATTTTCCGGCGGTGACGCTGGTGGCGGTGGTGCTGGCCGATCTGGCGTGGGCGGTGCCGGATTTTCGCGCCGAGGAGCGCGGCTGGCAGCAGCTTGCCCAGGTCGCCGGGCGCGCCGGTCGCGGCGAGCGGCCGGGCAAGGTGCTCCTTCAGACCTTCGATCCCCAGGCCCCCCAGCTCGCCCGCGTGGGAGAGCAATGCCTGTGGGAATTTGCCGAGCAGGAGCTGGCCGGGCGCCGCCTGCTTCGCTACCCGCCGGTTTGGCGCTTGGCAGCAGTAAAAATCTCCGATCCCAACCCCCAGACCGCCCAGAAGGCCGCAGCGGAGGTTGCGGGGCTGCTCACGCCGCTGGGAGCCGAGCTGGGCGTGGATAAGCTGCGGATTCTGGGGCCCGCCCCGGCTGCGCTGAGCCGTCTGCGTGGGCGCTATCGCTGGCAGATTCTGCTGAAGGCGGCCTCTCCGGCCACGCTGCAGGGGGTTCTGGACCGGCTTGAACGCCGGATGTTCGAGGGCTCCTTTGCCCATCGCGGCCGCGTGAGCATCGATGTCGACCCTTATGAGCTCATGTAGGCGGAACATCCGTCCCATGTCCGATAGAGTGAAAAGTTGTTAATTTCCTTATGGTTTTGCCGACTTTGTTGATTTGAAGTGGGTCGGTTCCTATCATTTGCTATGCGTTCAGTTGCGGGACGCCTCTTTTGCCTCAAGGTTCGGGGAGCTGCCTTTTGGAGAAGTTGCATCCGCCAATGGCGGGCCCGGCAACCGAAACACTCCAAAGTGGTGGTTCAGGCGAAGCGCGAATGCGATTCAAGAAATCCCAACAAGCAGGAAATGTCCTGCGCGGCACCAAAGTGACCCGATCGGCGCGCTTGCTGGCCAGCTTTGTGGTTGCGCTGCTGGCGCTGCTCGCCTTCGGGCCCGAATCGGGAGCCCGGCCGCGCCCCAAGGCGCAGGTCCTCGCCAGCGCGCCGGTAACCACCGCCGCATTTCAGCGGATCTCCGCCTCCTACATCGATCCCTCGCGCTTTGATTTCGAGGTTGGTCTCGACGATGCGTTGCGTGCCATGGAAGCCCTCGTTCCCGAGTTCCAGGCCGACTACAAGCCCGGCGACACGGTGCTCAAGGCCCAGATGAATCTGGCGCGCAAGACCTTCAACGTCTCCTATCTGAGTTCGATCCCTGCAACTCTCGACATTCTCAAAAAGGTCTACGTTTTCATCGAAGAGAATCTCGAGAGCGAGGTGGACCTGCACGATGTCGAATACGTTGCGGTCAACGGGTTCATGAACATCCTGGACCCGCACTCGCGACTTCTTGCACCGGATATTTATCGCGAGTTCATGGTGACCACCTCGGGTTCCTTCGGCGGAATCGGCATCGTGGTCGGCGTGCGCGAGAACAAGCTCACGGTGGTCAGCCCGCTCGACGATACGCCGGCGGCCCGCGCAGGAATGCGTGCGGGGGACGAAATCATCCGAATTGAGGATGAATCGACTGAGAATATGCCCCTCGATGAAGCCGTCAAGCGCCTGCGCGGTCCCGAGGGTACTGACGTCAACATGACCATCCAGCGCGAGGGTGAGGCCAAACCCATCGAGGTTTCACTCACCCGCGCGCGCATCGAGATCAAATCGGTGAGTTACGAACTGCTGCCCGGCAACGTGGGCTACGTGCGGCTCACGAGTTTCCAGGAAATCAGTGCTCGCGATCTCAAAGACGCGCTCGCCGCCATGCAGGGCGAGGTGTCCGGCGCCGACAAATTCAAGGGTCTGGTGCTCGACCTGCGCAACAATCCCGGCGGCTTGCTCGATCAGGCCATTCAGGTTTCCGACCTGTTTCTGGAGAGCGGCGACATTGTCTCGACCGTGACTCGCATGAGCCGCAAGCCCGAACGCGCGCATCATTTCCGCACAGAGCCCGACTATCCGATTGTCGTGCTGGTGAACGAGGGCAGCGCCTC
>JAGRBM010000549.1 GCA_020434085.1 Chrysiogenia bacterium
CCGCCGGCGTGAAACTCACCGAGAGCTACGCCATGTGGCCCGCCGCCGCGGTGAGCGGGCTCTACTTCGCTCATCCAAAGGCGCAGTACTTCGGGCTCGGAAAGATCCAGCGCGACCAGGTCGCCGATTACGCCGAGCGCAAGGGATGGAGCCTCGAAGAAGCCGAGCGCTGGCTCTCACCGAATCTGGGGTACGAGGACTGAGCGCGAGGCGCTCGGTGCCGATCCGCCTTTCCCCGCGGCCGGGGGAAGGTGCCCGGAACGGGCGGATGGGGGCTCTTGAGACGGCACCCGGCTCCCCCTCAGTCCGACTCCGCCGGACTCCGTCGGACAGCTCCCCCGCGCAGCGGGGGAGCGCTGTTGGGGGCAGGCATTGCCGGGTCTTGCTCCCCATCAGTCGGCTTCGGCGCCAGCTCCCCCGCCACGCGGGGGAGCGCTGCGAGGTTGCGCTTGCCAGCGCCCTCCAAATCGTTAAACTGCCGCCTCTGACTTCCGGTGGGTCGGTAGCTCAGTTGGTAGAGCACTCGGCTTTTAACCGATTGGTCCTGGGTTCGAGTCCCAGCCGACCCACCATCCTTCGCGCCCCGCACTTGCCTGGGACGCTTCGGCCCGCAGGCCATCCCTGACAATCAGCAGCGAATTCAGTCCGCTTTCTTTCCGCCACCCACCACAATCAGGTTGCCGCTGGCCAGCCACTTTTTGAGATCTGGTGTGACCTTCTTGAGCTCGACAAGGTCTGCAAATGCATCTCCCTTGCCGGTGGGATCGTACTGAATGATAGAGCCCTTCGCGCGAAGCCGGTTCTTGATCGACTCCCAGGAACCGTCGCCGCGGTAGCCGTGGCGGGCCAGCATCTCGGTAAAGTCGAGCTTGTCGCCCTCGCGAACATCGAAATCGCGGATCGAGTCGACGCCGCCGGTATTGTGCTCGGTCAGCCACATGAAGGTGTCCGCGCCCTCGTTGCCGCGCATGTCGTCGCCGTCTTCGCCGCCGATGATGATGTCGTCGCCCGCGCCGCCCTGGATCTCATCCTTGCCGGGATTGGCCTCCAGGATGTCGCGTCCGTCGCCGCCGAAGATGTGATCGTCGCCGTCGCCGGCATTGATGTGATCATCGCCATCGCCGCCGCGGATGGTGTCGTTGCCCTCACCGCCGTTCATGCGGTCGTTGCCGATGCCGCCGTTGATCTTGTCGTTGCCTGCGCCGCCCTGGATGTGGTCGTTGCCGGAGCCGCCGGTGAGCTCATCGTCGCCGTCGCCGCCGTTGATGTGGTCGTCTCCGCCCTCGCCGGTGAGGATGTCGCTGCCGTCGGTGCCCTGCAGGTCGTCCTCGCCGTTGCCCCCGTGGACGGTGTGGCTGCTCTGGGGCAGATCGGGGTCGGAATCGTCGCGCACGCGTTTGTCCTTTGCGGGCTGGGGATCGGTTTCGGCGGCAAAGGCGCCGGGGGCGGTTCCCAGAACAAGGGCGGTGCCCGCAATCAGGGCGCAAAGGGTCATTGGCAGGTTCTTCATATCAGGTCCTCTTCCGTGAAAGCTGGCGCCCATGGTGGCGCGGATCGGGAGGAATGAAAAGTCCCCGAAGCGTCCGCCGACGGGTTGACACGGGGGGCGCTCCCCCCTATACAAGGGCCCGCTGCTCGGCGACCAGCGCCCCCCGAACCCGGCGACCTCGGGATCAGGCGCTGCCGGTCACTTCGACCCGTTCGTCTAGCCAGGTCAGGACACCAGGTTTTCATCCTGGTAACACGGGTTCGAATCCCGTACGGGTCGCCACTTGAAACATTCACGCCCTTCGGCCAGTTGGCCGAAGGGAAAAGCTAAGGAATATCGCACGGTTCCTTCGTCCACGGCCAAGTTCAAGCACACCGATTTGGCCAGACGTGCTTTTTCGTGCGGAGTCGCCGAATCCCAAATCGTTTCGACACCTTCGGCGAGTTCAAACATTTTGAGAAGCTCCTCGAACTTCGCGGTGTTCGCGCCGCGCTCGGCTTCGCGGAGTTCGATCTCCAGCTTCTCCCTCTCGGCGCGCCAGAGTGTTGTTTGTTGCTGGTAGGTCTCCTGATCCACGGCGCCGTCCGAGAGGGCCGCAAAGGCCCGGGCAAGCCGTTGCTTGAGGGAAGCGATGCGGGCTTGCAGGGCCTGAACCTTGGCCTGCCGCTTCTCGTCCTCCTGGCCGCGCTCTTCCTCCAGCCAGCCCCGGAGCAGCTCGGCGACCTCGGGCGTGGGGGCAAAGCCCTTCACGATCTGCCCGAGCTGGTGGAACAGGCCTTCCTCGTTCAAATTCTTGGGGCTGTATCCCTCACGCCTGCATCCCGAGCACACGCCGTAGACGTAGCGCTTCTTCGCGGTGAAGAACGTGACCGCCCGCCCGCAGTGATAGCAGGTGAACACCCCGGCCAGCGGATAGTCGTTGCGCATCTTCTTGACCAACCGGCCGGGAGTCTTGATGCGCGCCGCGATTTTTTCATGGGTCTCCCAGGTGATGAGCGGCTCGTGCCGGTAGTTCGTGATGAGCTTGCCCTTGAAATAAAAAGGCCCGGCGTAGACGGGATTCGTCACCCAGCGATGGAGCGCCGAACGGCTCAGGGGTCTGCCGTGGCAGGTGAGGCCCGATTCCCTGGCCGATTTTGTCAGCCGGTCGAGCGACCAGATGCCAGTAGAGGCGAGTTCGAGAAGTTCCTTCATCAGCGGGCCGTGCACCGGATCGATTTCGATTCCGCC
>JAGRBM010000550.1 GCA_020434085.1 Chrysiogenia bacterium
GACCCATTTCCCCGGCGCGGCTGCGTGCACTACAAATGAGGGCCCCGCTTCCTGAAAACGGAGGCGGCTGGCGAAAGGCAGATTTTCGTGCGCATCGCACTGGCACAGATCAACACGACCATCGGCGCGCTGGCCGAGAACGCAGCCAAGATCATCGCGTGGATCGAAAAGGCGCGCGAGCAGGGCGCCGAGCTGGTCATCTTTCCCGAGCTCACGCTGACGGGCTATCCGCCCATGGATCTGCTGCAGATGCCCCACTTTGTGGAGGCCCAGCTCGCCGAGCTCGAGGCCATCACGGCCCAGACCTTCGGAATGACGGTGATCCTGGGCTGCGTCCAGCCCAACCCCGAGAGCAACGGCCGCGAGCTCTACAACTCGGCGGTGGTGCTGAGCAACGGCCGCTTTCTGAGCCAGCACCACAAACGCCTCATCCCGACCTACGACGTCTTCGACGAGGCGCGCTACTTCGAGCCCGGCCGCGGCTACAACGCCGAGGAAATCTGCGGCGTGAGCGCGGGCGTCACGATCTGCGAAGACATCTGGAACGACAAGGACTACTGGATCAAGCGCCGCTACGAGGAAGACCCGGTCGAGACCTTCGCCGCGCGCGGCGTGAAGATGATCCACAACATCTCGGGCTCACCCTTCCACATCGGCAAGCCCGCGCAGCGCCTGGAGATGCTCCAGAAAATTGCGAGCAAGCACAACGTGTGGCTGAGTTACTGCAACCTTGTGGGCGGCAACGACCAGCTCATCTTCGACGGGCGCTCGGCGGTGATCGCCCCCGACGGCAGCGTGCGCGGCCTGGCAAAGGCCTTCGAAGAAGACCTGCTCGTCGTGGACACCGAAGCCGTCGCCGAGGTGCCCTCCTTCGCGCTCCCTTCCATGGAGCAGGACGCCCACGACGCCCTGGTGCTGGGCATTCGTGACTACGTGGGCAAGTGTGGTTTTGGAAACGTGCTGATCGGTCTCTCGGGCGGCGTCGATTCCGCGCTGACCTGCGCGCTCGCGGTCGAGGCGCTGGGCGCCGACAAGGTGCGCGGCATTGCCATGCCCTCGCCCTATTCGTCGGGCCACAGCGTCGAGGACGCATTCGCGCTGGCAGCGAACCTGGGCATTCGCATCGACAAGGTGGAGATCGCCCCGATGTACGAGGCCTACCGCAAGCAGCTTGCGCCGCTGGTAAAGCGCGAGGGCCCCGACGACATCACCGTGATGGAAGAGAATCTGCAGGCGCGCATCCGCGGCGCGACGCTCATGGCGCTCTCCAACGAAACGGGCGCGCTGGTGCTCTCGACCGGCAACAAGTCCGAGACGGCGGTGGGTTACTCCACGCTCTACGGCGACATGTGCGGCGGGCTCTCGGCCATCGGCGACGCGCCCAAGACACTCGTCTACCGCATCTGCCACTGGATCAACCGCGACAAAGAAAAGATCCCCGAGCGCACCATCACCAAGCCGCCCTCGGCGGAGCTTCGCCCCGGACAGCTCGATGAGGACAGCCTGCCCGCCTACGACAAGCTCGATCCGATCATCCAGGGCTACGTCGAAGACAACAAGAGCATCGAGACCATGGTGAACGAGGGGCACGACGAGGCCACCGTCCGCCGCGTGGTGCGCATGATCGACCTCAACGAGTACAAGCGCCGGCAGGCCGCGCCCATCCTGCGCATCACCCACCGCGCCTTCGGCACCGGGCGGCAGATTCCGATTGCGCAGCGGTACCGGCAGACGTAGAGAACCAAGAAGGGCGGGTAGACCTCGCCCCTACCAATTGCAATGTAGGGGCGGGGTCTACCCGCCCTCTTACTTATTTGCCTGGCTTGAGAATCTTCAAAAACGGCGTGGCGTCGATGCTCTTGTTCTCGATGAGCTGATCGAAGAGCAGGGTGGCCATCTGCGTGAGCTGCGCCAGCAGCAGGATGCGCTGGAGCTTGAAGGCGTATTCGGGGTCCTTGGCAGCCAGCGGCTGCACGGCCTCGCGGGCCTGTTCAAGGGCATTGGCTGTTTCATCGAGCAGGCGGCGTTCGCGGTTCTTGAGCACGCCGGTAATGAGGCGCCAGAGGTCGGTCTCGGGCTCGAAGAAATCCTTGCGCTCGCCCTCGCGGTAGACCTTGCGAATCGCGCCCCAGCGAAGCAGCTCGTTGAGCGACATGCTCACGGTGCCGGTGGCCAGCATCAGGCGCTCGCCGATCTCGGCGGCCGAAAGGGGCTCGGATTCCAGGTAGAGCAGGGACCAGATGCGGCCCAGGTTCTTTCGGAAGCCCCAGAAATCCATGAGCTGGCCGATGGAATCACCGATCAACTTCTCGGCGTTGGCGACGTTGCGGTTTTCGCCCGCGCCTTTCTTGGATACTGGTTTGGCTGTCACGATTTTCTCACCCCGTCCCGCGATCAAACAGATGTTTGCGGGCCGAGGTGGCCCGCGTCAACTCCCCGCCCAAAGTCCTCGGGCGGCAAAAGTAAGTGACGTTTACGTAAACTAGAAGAGCTGGGCCAGTGCGATGCCCGCGCAGAGCAGGAGCCCCACGCCCAGGTGGACGATGCCCGACTGCTTGAGGATGTCGGGATCGGCCTGACCGGGCTCCGCCGCGTGGGCCCAGACCGAGAGGCGGCGCGCCGCCGGCACCATGAGGAGTGCCAGCAGAGAGAACCACGGGACAAACCCGGTTGCAGCGAGCGCAATGATCAGGGCGAATGTCGCGATGAGAAGAGCGTCGAGATACTTCACGCTGCGCTCGCGACCGAGCCGGATCGCAAAGGTCTTGAGCTCGAATTCGGCGTCGAGTTCCAGATCGCGCAGGTTGTTGGCGTGGAGGATTGCCGTAACCAGCAGACCCACCGGCAGGGAAACCAGCCACGGGGTGAGGCTCCACTCGCCGGTGAGCGCGAAGTGCGTGCCGCCGACCATGAGCGGCCCCATCAGAATAAAGACAAGAATGTCACCGGCGCCCCAGTATTTGTACTGCACGGGCTTGGCGGTATAGAGCGCGCCGCCGGCAATACCGACAAGACCCAGCATCACAATGGGCCAACCGCGCAGGATGATGAGCGGCACGCCAAGGTAGGCGGCCAGCCCGAAGGCGACGATCGCCCCGCGGGCGATCTGCTTTGCGGTAAGCTCGCCCGAGACGAGCATCCCGCTGCCGCCCAGCGAAAACTCGTTGTCCACGCCCAGGTCGTAGTCGTAGTAGTCATTGACCAGATTCGTTCCCGCGTGCAGGGCCAGCGCGCTCAGCAGGATGAAGGGCACGAGCCCCCACTCCACGTCCACC
>JAGRBM010000551.1 GCA_020434085.1 Chrysiogenia bacterium
CACTTGTCGTCGCTGTTGCCATCGGTGCCGATACGGTTGCACGGAATGATCGTGAAGCCGCCGAACATCGAGACCTCACCGGAGACCAGCGGCTTGACCGCGTTGAAGTCAGCCGACGAAATCTTGGTGTCCTGCAGAAGCGACTTGATCTGCCGCGCGTTGACCACGAGGTACTTTTCCTCGTCCGGGTCCACGTCGTTCTGACCCAGCAGCTTCGCAGCCTCGAGGATCTTGGCGACGTTGAGGCCGCAGTCATCGGCGGAGACGCCCGGCCAGCGCACCTGCACGTCCACGGTCATGTTCGAGTCGTAGGAGGTCGAAGTAGACCCATCCACGCCCGTGTAGGCCGTGCCGTCAGCAGCAGCGATGATCAGATCGTCCATGGCGCGGCCCATGGCCATCGAAGCGGCGGACGCATAGGGCGACGCCGGGTCGATGAGCATACGCACGCGATCCTCGTGATCGATCAGGTCGGCCCAGTCATACGACTGGAGGCTCACCCTGCGCCGTGCGTGCGGGGTGTCCATGCGCGGCGTGTCAGCGTGCCGCGAGGTGCGGACGCGGGCGGCCGTGCTGCCGATCTGCTCGTAGAACGCATTCTTACCAGTGACCGACTCGACGCGGCAGGCACGCCGCAGCTTCGAGGTCTTCTGCTGGGTCAAGTGGTACACGTTAGCCTTGTACTGCTCGACCATAGCAGTCGTGATCTGGGTGCTCATTGCCCCATTCTCCTTCATCACGAATTGCTGTTTTGGGTTTGGTCGAACGCGGGTGTCCGCTGGAGCGCGGGCCGTTTTCTTCGCTTACCGCCCGATCGGCGACTCACGCGGTTGCCGGGCGGCTAGGCCGGTATCCGGTCTTTGGCAGTACGCTTGCGGGGTGTGGTTGTCTTGGCGGGCTCTTGCGAGGTATCCGCAGCCATGACCCAGGCAAGCAGAGCCTCGGCGCGCTTTGTGACCGTGACCAGATCGGGATTCGCGATGTCCCGTGGCCAGGCCAGCTTCAAGCACTCGAGGCGGATCATGTGATCGTCGCTCATGCGCCGTGGCGCTTCTGCGTCAGCGACCAGAGCTCTTTCACATGATGATCGTGGGCGGGATGGTTGCTGTCATACAGCGCCGCATGGTTGCGTGCGCGATAATCGGCAATGCTCCGCTCGATGTCTTCGGGCATCGGCGCGGTCGGCGCGCTCGGCCCTCGCAGCCGGGACTCACCAACGAGGCGATCGCCGATGCGTGCGAACATGTCGATGAACACCGGATCGTTGCCGAGTCCGGTAGAGGTCAGCTTCGCCCGCACCTCTTCGGTTGCGAACGTGCTCATGGCCGCGCGTGCCTTGGCCACCTCGGCCTCGTAGGTCGAGCCCTTGGCGCGACGATAGTTGCGCTCGGCTTCGGCCTTGGCTTCGGTCATGGCGACTTGGCCTTGGACGTACCGTTCGAGCTGATCCTTGACGAACGAGTCGTGGAGGTTCTGCGCCTGCTTCTGGCTGAGCCCGTTGGCGAACGCCCAATTGCGGAACGACTGGCTGGCTTCCTCTTGATAGAAGCCCTCCGGTGCGCTGGCCGGCACCTCGAACTCGTACTTGTCCGCCGACTCCGGCCGGCCGCTGGCGGCATACCAGCGATCCCAGCCTTCCTGATCGTTCTCGTCGCGCGGCTTCGGCACCTTGTCGCCGCCGAGCAACTTGCTCAGATTGACGTGGCTTTTCGCGAACCCGTCCAGGGTATCGTACTTGCCGATCGTCGGATCATCGCGGAGCTCCGGCGAGAGATGCTGCCGCCAGTCGAACGTGCCATCGCCGGCCTTGGGCTCGTCGGCCTTTGGTGCGGCCGGTGCCTCGGCGGGTTTCTCGGCAACCGGCGCCTCCGCGCCCGGATCCCCCTCGTCCTTGTAGTCGTCAAGTCCCTCAGTCAGAAGCGTGTCACCTTCGCCGCTCATTGCCACAATTCCCCTTGTCCATAGAGACCATCAAACTGCCGCGCTTCCACGGTTGCCCTCTCCGGGAAGTCGGACGGTCGGAGGTCCAGCATTTTTGTGATGTGAAGCCCAACCTCGCGCCGGCCCTCGCAGCGCGCCAACTCGAACGCCTCATTCGTCGGGTGAGGCGAGTACACGCCACAGAACATCATCAGATCGGCGATCACCGCCTTGCCCTCGGGGCTTGCCGCGATGCTTCGCCATGCCTCCGCCACCGCCAACTGTCCGCGTGCGGAGGTCCGCTTTCGTGGTGCCATGCGATCCTCGTGCCAGATGGAACGGCAAAACCCCTCCGACGAAATCACTGGATTTCGCCGGTTTTGCCGCTCACAAAATCAATGACTTACTGCTGTAGCCCCGCCAGAAGCCCTTCGAGCTCCGCTTGCGCGTCCTCGGGCGGGTTCTGTTCAAGCTCCGCGTCGCGCGCCGCCTCGCCCGCGCCGGTCGGTACGCCTCCGGTTGGCAGTCCCATGGCGCTCGCGCCCGGTGCGCCTCCGGTCATGGCCTGGATCATCTGGTTGATATCCACGCCGCCACCGGCCTGGGCATCCGCGAGGTTCTTCAACGCCCGCGTGCCCTGCTCCGCCGCGCCGGTCATCGGGCCAGCAAGCTGGGCCATCTGCCCCGCCTGGCCCATCTGGGCCGCCTGCGCCATCTGTTCCTCGTCCGCAAGAAGCTCGGGATCATTGTTGAACATGTCCCACAACCTGCGGTAGGTCTTGTTGATGTCCTGGTTCTCCATGATCACCTTGCCGGCGATCTCCGGGCCGAACATCCCGAGCATCTGCCACACCTGCACCATGCCCTGCGCTTCCGTCTGGCGCTGGGCCATGGCCAATGGTGACACGTATTCGACCGTGAACTCTTTGCCCTGGATTTCATCGGGCGGACGCGGCAAGCGATCCTCGCGCGTCAGGATGCCGAACACCCGCGTGATCAGCGGCCCCAGCATTTCCGCTTCCAGCCGGCCAACCACCGGACCCAGCAGCCGCATACGCTCCTGCGTGCGCTGCATGACTTCGGTTGCCGTCATGTCCGCGTCCGTCGAGAACTGCAACACGTCCACGTAGAAGCTCGACCGGATACGGTTTCTGACGCCTTCCATCATCTCGAAGGTGATCGGCAGCTTGTCGCTGGTCGGCAACGGGAATATCTCGCGCTGCCCCCGATAGAAATTGAGCCCGCCCGGTACTGTCCGGACAGGCCCCACCATGCCATCATCGGGCACAAACAGCGGCGGGTCCGCCACCTTCTGCCCCGCCTTGATCACCGTCAGGCTCATGGCCTGCAACATCTTCACATCACTGAGCGCCGTCATGGCCGGCGAGCGGCCATAGCACTCTCCGGAAATCTTGCTCCAACGCGGCACAAGGAACGGAAACTCAGGGAAACCGCCAGTTTCCAGCTCGTGCTCGCACTCGTGCTCGAAGTAGCAAGAGGCCCACGGCATGTTCTGCCGGTCCATCTTGCCGTATTCGCGTTCCTCGCGCGGATAGACCACATGGATGATCTTGATCTTTTCATCCATGAACCCTTCGTCGTACCGCTCGCGCACCTTGTCGGACACCGTGTCGATGCCCCATTCCTGCACCGCCTGCCGGATCGTCTGCTCGAAGCAGCGGAATACTGTGTCCACCTGCCCCCAGTAGTTTTCCGCGATCAGGCATTCGTTGAGCGTCCGAGACTGGAACCGCAGCGATCCCTCTTCGGTTGTGCTCACGAACAGGATCGACGTTCCGAACGCCGTCAGGTCCAGATACGCCTCGTGCAACGCCGTCGTGAAGTTCGTGCCCGGCGAATACAACGCCTGCCACATCTGCCGCTCAACCGCAGATAGATACGACTGCACCGCTGGCGTATCGTTCAGATCGTCGTCCGCCACCCGCAGCGAGAACCACTTGCTCGCCGGGTTCGTCGCCATCCCGTGCAGGCCAGCCGCCAGAATCTCGTTCGATTGGATTCCAGTGGGATCATAGACCCGCTGCATCCGCTTCTCGCCCGGCGTCCGATACCCTGTGAAGCCCACGCGACGCGGCGAGCAATGGGTGGCGATATCCTCCCAATGCTCCTCCCACGTGCCGCGATCGGCCTTCAGCCAGTCATACCGGCGCTTCAAGCGCTCGATGTCTTTCGACGATCCCTTGCGCTTCTCGCCCTTGGGCTTGTCGTCGTCCGGCATGTCCTTGGCCATGGGTTACGCACCCAGCGTCGGCTTGAACGTCGGTGCCGCGCCCTGCACGCCCAGCGCGCTCGTCTTGATCGAGCCCTCGAGCCCGCCCTTCTGAGCCGCTGCCGTCTGCCGGCGACGATCCGCCAAGCCCTGCAACTCGCCCTCGCGCTCCGTTGGAGGCGGCGGCGGTGCCTTGGGCTCAGGCGGCTTGCTTGCCTTTGCGAAGCACATCTCAATACGTCCCCGAAATCGTGCCAGGCGTGGTGGCCGGAGCCGTCCCACCCAGCGAGCCAATGGGAGAACCAGCCTGGTCAGCGGCCGGCTGCGCGCCCGTCCGGCGCGTGTCCAGATTCGCCGTGTCGTACCAGGTCGGCTCAGGCTTGGCCGGCGCAGGCGCCACCGGCTGAGTCTCTTGCTTCTTGCTCTTACCGAAACAGATCTCACACCTCCCGCGCCCGCAGGCGCTTGGCTAAAGTCGCTCGAATTGTCAGGGAAACTCAGACGCTCGCGCGGCCCATCGCAACGTGATCGTTCACGCCCGCGACCCACGAAAATCGCACATACTCCGATCCGTCCTTGCCGTACTTCAACAGCCGCACTTCCTCGCGCCCGCCCATCGCACGGATGAACTTGTGCGCTTCCTCGTGCTCGACGTGGCTATCGGCCTGCAGCCGATGACCCCACCCGTTGACCAGCAAATCCCGGAGCTCGTGACGCGCCCACCGCATCATCGCAAAGGCAACGTGCGGAAACTCGTCCGTCCCGAACATCACCATCTCCCACATGCGCGGCCAGGACTCGAACATCCCAACCACACCCGCAGGCCGACCCTGATACCACGCGATCCGCGCCCGGCCCTGCGGCAGCACCCACGCCGCCTCACTCGCCAGTCGCACCGGGTTGTCATGTGGCCGAAGATTGTAAATCTCCCGCGCGTCCCGCGCCCGTAGCCGCAGGCACACGTAGAGCAATGATGTCTCATCGACCGGCGTCAGCATCCCCCCTCACCACGGCCGATAGTCGTCAATCCCACTCGTCGCCTGCCGGTTCCCACGCCGTTCCTCGTCCCTCACGAAATCAGGCGTTCCAACCGCAAACGGGTCATAGTCCACCGTCGCCAGCACCGGACGATGCACCGACCCAGCATAGTCCCCACCCGCGAACGTCAGGCAGAACGCATCCGCCTTGTTCGGCGAGCGAAACCCCCGCTTCTTCATCTCGTCCTTGGACTCGACCTTGATCTTGCCCGAGCTCTCAAGCCGATACTTCGGCTGCACCAGCTCCGCAATCAGCCCGTCATCCTTCGGCAGCCGTACCGCCATCGACACGAACCAATCCCGCGCCTTGAACCACAATTCGTCCCGCTGCCGCATATACCGCGCCGGGTCCGTCGCTGCCGCCTCACCCACGTTGATGCCCCGTACCGGGTAGCCAAGCTCCCGTAGCCGGTCCACCACGCCGCCACCCAAGCCAATCACGTCCACGTTGATCGCCCCAGGCCGGTCCGCAACCGGCGTCTCGTCATACTCCCGAGCCACCCGCCCCACCGTCTGCATCAAGTCGAGCTTGCGCCATTCCTTCACAGGCTCGAGAAGCCCAGACCCGCGACGCTTGGCCAGCGCCGTGCTGTCATCCCCGAACCGCGCAACGTCCAGACCCCATACGATCGCCTTGTCGCTGTCGCCCACAGGCCGGCCCACCGCAGCCTC
>JAGRBM010000552.1 GCA_020434085.1 Chrysiogenia bacterium
CATGAGTTGCACGGCGGTCATGTAGATCTCGTCGAGGTCGGGGCGCTCTTCACGGTCGACCTTGATGGCGACGTAGCGCTCGTTGAGCAGTGCGGCGACCTGCTCGTCCTCGAAGGATTCGTGCTCCATCACGTGACACCAGTGGCAGGAGGAATACCCGATGGAGAGAAACACCGGCTTGTGCTCGCGCTCGGCTTTTTCGAAGGCCTCGTCGCCCCACGGGTACCAGTCGACCGGGTTGTAGGCGTGCTGCAGCAGGTAGGGGCTCGTTGAATCGATGAGCCGGTTGGGCTTTCGGCCCTCGACGGGGTGGAGGGCCTCGCCCCATTTTTCCGAGGACGGGAGGGAGTTGCTGGTTTCGCTCATGTCAGGGGCCTGTTCTCCTTGGCGCGGCAGCGTTGCCAGGGCCGCCAGCCCTGCTGCCGCCAGCAGGGCGAGTGCCACGCGGGCAGGGGGGGGCTCTGGAGTCGCTTCATCGCGGGCGCACCTTGGCACGGGCCCGCCCGCCCGGCCAAGCCGGCTTGCCCCGTCGGGGCCGCAGGGAGCATTTGCGGCCTCTTGAGGCCGTCGCAAATTGGCCTATTGGCAATCTGCGTGATATTCTTAAAGAATTCGCACCGGGGACGTGGGGAAGTAGATGGGGCAGCGCCTCACCGCAGGGTGAGATTGCCGCGTGCCCGACGCTTTTATGCAACCACTGGGGAGCCCGTTGGGCATGAAGAAAGTCCTGGTCATTGACGACGACCGTGTGTTCTTGCGGATGTATGAGATGAACTTCGCCTTCTACAAGAAGGAAGTGGAGTGCATCACCGCCAACGGCGGCCGCGAGGGAATCGAGAAAGCTCTGGCCGAGCATCCCGACCTCATCATGCTCGACTACAACATGCCCGTCTGCGGCGGGGCCGAGGTCTCCCAGACCCTCAAGAACGACCCGCGTACCCGGGACATCCCCATTGTCCTGATTACCAGCCACGTCACCGAGACCACCGCCGAAGGCGCGATCTACGACATGTTCCTCCCCAAGCCCATCAACGACGCCAAGCTCAAGCAGGTCCTCCAGAAGTTTCTGGGCATGGCGGCGTAGGGCAGGCACCGCAGGTTTTTCAATCCCCTGACTGACAGTCCCACTGCACACCCGGTTTGCTTTGTCCCTCGCAATGGGCGGACAATCCTGACGTTTCCAACAATTACAGGAGCGGATGGAAGGGGAGCACCATGGGCGACGAGAACGACGTCATAGTCGAGGCGTGGAATACCGTACTCTTTGAGAAATTCTGTAGGTTCAAGCATCTGCTGACGACGGGGCTTTCGGCCCACAGCGACAACCTGCTCACGCCGGAGCTTCATCCGGCGGGGACGAAGGTGCTCGATGTCGGTTGCGGGTTCGGTGACAGCACGGTGCGTATTGCAAAGAACGTGGGACCGGGCGGCAGCGCCGTGGGCGTGGACTGCGCGGAAAACTTCATCAAGGCCTGCGAAAAAGAGGCGCAGAAGGAAGGTCTTTCGAACGCATCCTTCTTCGTGGGCGACGCCCAGAAGGACGACCTGCGCGGCCCCTATGACCAGGTCTTCGCGCGTTTTGGCACGATGTTCTTCAGCTTCCCCGGCGCGGCGATGAACAACCTTCGAAAATCGCTCAAGCCCGGCGGAGAGCTCACGATGATTGTGTGGCGCAAGCGTGAGGACAATCCCTGGCTCCATGCCGCCGAGCTGTGCGTGAAGGAAATCGTGCCCGTTGTCTCACATGAAGAGACAAATCAGGTCCATTGCGGTCC
>JAGRBM010000553.1 GCA_020434085.1 Chrysiogenia bacterium
GAGCTGGCCGGCCGCAACCTCACGCTCACCGAACAGCTCCGCGAAGTCGTCATCGATCTCGAAAAGGAATCGAAGTCACTGACCGACTCCCTCCAGCGCTTCAAGCTCACGCACGAGGAAAACGGACGGGCGGGGTGAGTTCCGCGTACCCAAGTATCGGGACTCGAATGATCATCAGAAAAGAAACAGCCTCCGATATCGATGCCATCACTGAGGTTACCCTCGCCGCATTCAAAACGCTCGAGGTCAGCAACCAGACGGAGCATTTCATCGTCAAGGCCTTGCGGGCTGCGGGGGCGCTGACCATCTCACTGGTCGCGGAAATCAATGGGCGCGTTGTGGGACACGTTGCCTTCTCCCCAATCGACATCTCGGACGGCACGACCGGGTGGTACGGCCTCGGGCCGGTTTCGGTGTTGCCCGAGCTGCACAAACAAGGCATCGGCAAAGCGCTGATCAACGAAGGCCTGGCACTGCTCAAAGCCAAAGGCGCACAAGGGTGCGCGCTGGTGGGAGATCCCAACTACTACGAGCGATTCGGCTTCAAGAACGATCCCGGGCTTTCTTACGAAGGCGTTCCGCCGGAGTTCTTTCTCGTCCTGCCTTTTGCGGCTGAGATTCCCGAAGGCACCGTCATCTTTCATGAGGCATTTCAGGCAACCGGCTGACACGTGAGCGCCGACAAGTGTCCCTATTTCATCGGTCCATCTCGGGTCATTTCGGTCCATCGTGGGCCATCATGGGTCACACCCCTTGCGTGAGTTTCTTTCTTTCCCATACTGAAAACTGGACATAGCGAAGGCGCGGTCACCCACCGCCGCAGTGGTGAAGATGGGTGAGCCTCCGGCTCCGGAGGTCCGTCGGCGCAACCGCCCGCGCGCCTTCGAGGGTCCGACTCCAATCCCCTCTCCCTTTGGGAGAGGGTAAGGGTGAGGGTTTTGTTGCAGCAGTGACGGAACCCTCACCCGCGCCATGGGCGCGACCTCTCCCAAAGGGAGAGGTGAGTGGAGCGGCCTCCACCGGCCGCCCCCGGCCGGAACGATCTTCGTGCGCGCGGAAGCCCTTCGACAGGCTCAGGACAGGGAGAAGAAAAAATTTTTGGAATCTGTAAACACGACCCGCAATCCAGGACGGGCGAGGCATGCCTCGCCCGGTTCGGGCCCGAAAAAAATCACGGAAATGGAAAGGGCCAGAAAGTAAGTGACCATTCAGATGCGAACAAAGGCCGCCATGCGGCCTACTCCGCGGGTTTGAGGTCCTGGGCCGGCGGGGCCTTGCCCTTGCCGAGCTGGAAGTAGCGCACGGCCTGCTCGTGGAGCGGGTAGGTCTCCGAGAAATAGTGGACACCGTGCTCGCTCTGCTTGGCGACGAAGAAAAGGTAGTCGGCCTCTGCCGGATGGAGCACGGCGTCAATGGCCTCGGCGCCGGGGCTGGCGATGGGGCCGGGCGGCAGGCCCTTGATTCGATAGGTGTTGTAGGGCGTCCAGGTCTCCAGGTCCTTGCGGCGGATGTTGCCGTCGTAGTCCTCGCCGATCCCGTAGATCACCGTGGGATCGGTTTCGAGGCGCATTCCCTTTGCCAGGCGGTTCAGAAACACAGCGGCGATGTAGGGTCGCTCGTGGGGCACGCCGGTTTCCTTCTCCACGATGGAGGCGAGCGTGAGGAGCTTGTGGTTGTCGGTGATCCCGCGCGCCCTGACGCTCTCGGGGATCACGGGCGGCAGGTGCTTTCTGGTCTCGGCCACCATGGCCGAGAGCACGCGCTCCTCGGTAAAGGGCCGCGAGAAGGAATAGGTCGTCGGGAAGAGGTAGCCCTCCAGCGAGGGACCCGGAATGTCGAGGCGGTCGGCGAAGGCGGCCGAGAACATGAGCTCGCGGAATTTCTCCTCGGTGCCGAAGCCCTCGGCGGCAAGGCGCGCGGCGATCTGCCGGGCGGAAAAGCCCTCGGGAATGGTGACCTGGTGCAGGACGAAGGGCCCGCGGATGAGCGCGTCGATCACCTGCCCCGCGTCCATCGAGGCGCGCAGCGCGAACTCGCCGGCGCGAAGGCGGCGGGCGTCTCCCTTGAGGCGAAGCAGCAGGCGAAAGCCGCGTGCGCTGCGGATGAGGCCGAGCTCTTCGAGCTCGCCCCCCACGCGCTGGGCGGTGCTGCCTGGCGGCACGACAAAGACCACTTCGGGGGCGCCGCTGCCGCCGGGCGCGCCGGTCATCCACTGCCAGGCTCCCGCGGCGCCGAGCGCCACAACCAGGCCTGCGATGGCCAGAGCGCGCAGGGCGCCGCCCCGCTGTTGCGTTTGTTCACTCACGATGTTTCTTCCGTTTTGTTTGCGTGTCGTTCGGCAAGAAAGTCCTCGAGCACCACGGCCGCGGCCACCGCGTCGAGCTTGCCGCGCATCTCGCGCGAGCTTTTGCCGCCCTCGCGCAGTCGCCGCGTGGCTTCCTCGCTGGAGAGGCGCTCGTCGCGCAGCAGCACTTCGAGCCCCGTGGCCGCCGCCAGATACCGGGCGAGCTTGCGGGCCCGGGCGGCGCTCTCGCCCTCGGTGCCGTCCATGTTGAGCGGCAGGCCGACCACGAGCAGTTCGGCCCCGATCGCCGATGCCACGGCAGCCACCTCCCCCACGACCTGGCGGTCGTTCTTGCGGGTGAGCACGCTGTGGGGGCTGGCCAGCATTTCCGAGGCGTCGCAGGCCGCAAGGCCCACGCGGCGCTCTCCCCAGTCGACTGCGAGTATTCTTGCCATCGCTTGCGGGAGGGACTCTAGCATGCCCGTGCGCCCTTGGCGCCCTCCCCGGTCCCGGCCCCGCACGGGCCGGGCGGCCAAGGTAGAATCCGATGCGCCGGGTGGGTAGACTGCCGGGCGTGAAGAGTCGAAGCTGGATACCCGCCGCGCTGGTCGTCTTGATCCTCGCCGGCACCGCGCTTGCCCAGGCCCCGGGCCTCGTGGACCGCTATCGCAAGCACTTCTCCCAGCTTCGGCAGGCAGATCGCCTGCACCTGAAGCTCCTCATGGAAGAGAGCGCCACGGCGCTGCGCGTGCTCACCGAAAAGGGCGCACCGCCCAGCAAGGCCGCGCCCGCTGAGCCAGCCGAGCCCGAAGACGACGCCGAGGCGCACCGCGCCCTCGTCGAGCAGCTCTACAGCGCGTCGGTCGAGCTCAAGCGCATTTCCGGCGCTCTGCAGCGCCGCCCCCTGCCCCCCGACGGGCACTGGCTCCAGCGCGCGCAGCGGCTCAAGATTCCCGCCGCCCGCATCGAGAGCATCGCCCTGCACCCGGGCGACTCACGCATCCCGTATTTCGTTGCCAAGGCAAAAGCCGCCTGCTATGACTGCCACCGCATTTACGGGGGGCCGCTCGACGATGGTGACCTGATTGCCGGCGGCAAAGACTCCTACAAGCAGCCCCAACAGCTCCCCTCCGGCTGGTCCGAGAAGCTCGCCCAGGCTGCGAAGTAGACGCCCGGGCCTTTCCCCTCTCCCCGGCACCCAAGTTCCGAACTTTACGATGGATGCGCCGCACCCATGCAGGCGCGAAAGAGGATTCATGAGCAAGGACGTCAAGAAGGTCGTACTCGCATATTCAGGTGGTCTGGACACCTCGGTGATCCTGCGCTGGCTCATCGAGACCTACAAGTGCGAGGTCATTTGCTTTGCGGCCGATCTGGGCCAGGGCGAGGAGCTCTCCCCCCTGGATGCCAAGGCCAAGGAATGCGGTGCCAGCAAGATCTACATCGACGATCTGCGCGAGGAATTCGTGCGCGACTTCGTCTTCCCCACCCTGCAGGCCAACGCCCTGTATGAGGGGATCTACCTGCTGGGCACCAGCGTGGCGCGCCCGCTCATTGCCAAGCGCCAGATCGAAATCCTGCGCGCCGAGGGCGCAGATGCCGTCTGCCACGGCGCCACCGGCAAGGGCAACGACCAGGTGCGCTTCGAGCTGACCTACTACGCCATGGAGCCCGATGTCACCGTCATCGCCCCCTGGCGCGACTGGGAGTTCAAGGGCCGCTCGGATCTCATCAACTATTGCAACGAGAAGAAGATCCCCATCACGATCACGGCGGAAAAGCCCTACTCGATGGACCTCAACCTGCTGCACTGCAGCTATGAGGGCGGCATCCTCGAAGACCCGTGGAAAGAGCCCTACGAGGACATGTTCCAGCTCACCACCTCGCCCGAGAAGGCGCCCGACAAGCCCGAGTATCTCGAGATCGACTACGAGCACGGCAACCCGGTCGCCATCAATGGCGAGTTCATGAGCCCGGCCAAGCTGCTGGCGACTCTCAATGAGGTCGCCGGCCGTCATGGCGTGGGTCGCATCGACCTGGTGGAGAATCGCTTTGTCGGCATGAAGAGCCGCGGCGTCTACGAGACGCCCGGTGGCACGGTGCTGCACGTCGCGCACCGCGGGGTCGAGCAGCTCACCATGGACCGCGAGACCATGCTGCTGCGCGACGGCCTGATGCCCAAGTATGCCCAGCTCATCTACAACGGTTTCTGGTACTCGCCCGAGATGGACTCCATGATGGCGCTCATCAAGGAGACCCAGAAGAACGTCACCGGCACCGCGCGCGTCAAGCTCTTCAAGGGCTCGGTCACACTGGCCGGCCGTAAGAGCCCGGTCTCCCTCTATGACCAGAAGGTCACCAGTTTCGAAGACGACCAGGGCGCCTACAACCAGAAGGACGCCGAGGGCTTCATCAAGCTCCAGGCACTGCGCCTTCGCATTCGTGAGCGCGCGCGCCGGTCCCAACAGAAAAAGGGCTAGTTACTCGGCAGGCTGATCGGCGGGAGCTTCGGTGCTCTCGCTCGAGGCAGGTGCGGACGGCTCGGCCGACGCAGCCGGTTCGGGCTGCGCAGCCGGTGCTTCCGGCTCGGGCTCGACGAAGTTCGCCGAGAGCTCGGACAGCTCGGCCCTGGCATCTTCACTCAACGGAAAGTTCCAGGTACGCGGTTTCGTCGCGCCGCCAAGGGTCTTGAACGATCCCTCCGGTGTCTCCACCGACAGGCGCGAGGGATCGCCCACGCGAATCTCCAGCGCCTTGGCAAAGCGCTGGCGGATCTGCTCACCGGCATCGAGCTTGAAGTTGCGCGGCTCCTCGTCATCCTCGCTCACGCGAATCCAGATTTCCTTGCGCGCTTTGAGAATGATCCATTGATTGCGCGGTACGGGCGCAGCCTGCGCCTCGGGCTCCGGTTCGGGCGTGGCAGCGGCTGCCACCGGCTGTTCCGTCGCCTCACCAGCGGGCTGTTCCGGCTCCTTTGCATCGCGGGCGACGGGCTTGGCGGGCGCTTCGCTCGCCTCTTCGGCGGGCATCTCCGCTTCAGGTGCCGGCTCTTCGGATTGCGTTGCCGCGGGCTCTGGCTCTGCAGGCTCTGCTGCTTCGGGCTGGTTGGCGTATTTCGTAACCTTGGGCGGCTCATCCGAGCCGACCTGGTAGGCGATTACAATCGCGACGAGCAGCGCGACCACGCCGAGCACGAAGGGCATCGGGCCCCAGCTCTCACGCGGTGCGGGAGTCGGGCCGTCCGAATTGGAGCCGCCCTGCGAAACACCGCTGCGACTCGAACTGCTCTCGCCGCCCTGCCCCGCACCCGGGCCATGGGTTTTGAGAAACTCGTCGAAGCGCTCCATCACTTCCTGCTGGGGAAGCGCCAGGGTGCGCGCAATGGTGCGGACAAATCCCTTGAGGAACACGGGCGCGGGCAGGCTCTCGAAGTGGTCGGCTTCCAGGTCGATGAGCACCTGACGGCTGATCTTGGTCACCTGGGCAAGGTCCTCGATGGACACGCCCCGTGCCTCGCGCTCAGCTCTCAGAAACCGCCCAAAACTTTCCATGTGTTCCTTCGGTCTCCCCGATCAGCGGGCATAGGGAAGCGGCTGCGCATTGTTGCGCGGGTTCCGCTCGCTCTTTCTGGATTTCTCTGCTTCGGTGGGTTCCACCGGGCGCGGCGTACACTTGAGTCGCTCGGTGTAGCGGCGCGCCTTGATGGCCAGCTTGCCCTCTGGATCGGCATCGATGACATCCCAGAAGTCGTTGCAGGCCTGGGGGAACTGCTTGAGTTTCAGGCGCATTTCCCCGCGCAGGAACACCGGGTCATACCAGTTCGGGCAATACTTCACCGCCAGCCCCATCTCATCGATGGTGCTGCGCGGCTGTCCGAGTTCCACGTAGGCACGGCCCAGCGTGTAATGGGCAAAACACTGCGCGCGGTTGCGATCGATCGCCTGCCGGCAGTAGTCGACGGCCTTGGCATACTGTTTTTTGCGCAGGTAGACCTCGCACATGTTGGTCAGCGTCACGTCGGGACTGCGGTGCAGATCGTCGCTCAGTGCAATCTCGAACTGCTCGAGCGCTTCGTCCAGGCGCCCGATCTCTGCATAGGCAATGCCCAGGTTCGTCCGTGCGTTCGAGAGCTTGGGATCGAGATCGAGGCCCTTCTGGAAGTTCTCGATCGCCTCGGTAAAGCGTCCCTGACGCATGTAGATCAGCCCCTTGGCGTTGTAGACCTCGGGGTATTCGTCGTCGGCCTCTTCGGCTTTCAGGCACTCGGCCAGCGCCATGGGGTAGCGGCGCTCGTCGAAGTGCTCCAGGCACAGGGCGACCCGGGCTTCGGCTTTCTTGCGGGCGTCCTTGTCGGCGCACCCGCTGAGCATGAATGCCAGCACGGGGACCAGCAGCAGGCACAGGGCCGCGCCGGGGAGGAATTTTTTCAGCATCTTGGGCATCGTCATGTTGTTTACCATATCGAGAGAAGGCGACCGACTTTATCGAGCCGATTGGCGATCTCTTCGGCGCTGAGCGCCGGCTGTGCCGGAGCGGCCACGGGAGCCGGCTCCTCACCCGCGAGTTCTTCTTCCAGCGAGGCCATGGCCGCCGCCTCGGGCTCCGGTGCGGCTGCGACGGGCTCAGGGGCCTCGGGCTCCGGCGCGGGGGGCGCGGGGGCTTCCCAGCCGGAGGCCGTGGAATCCCCCTCATCATCGTGTATCCCACCGAAGTCGATATCGGCGGTCGTATCGCCAATTTCGGAGGATTCTTCTTCCTCTCCGAAGAGATCATCGCCCGCGGAATCGTCCTCTCCCGTGCCGAAATCAATTGCCTCGGACTCAGGCTCGGCCGCCGGTGCGGCCTCCTCTGCCGGGGCTTCGGGAGCAGGCGCCTCGGGCTCTTCGACGTCGATGGAGAAGGAATCCTCACTGTCTTCGTCGCCGAAATCGATTCCGAAGTCGCCGTCCGGCTCGGCGACCGGCGGCTCAGCAGCCGAAGCCGCGGCGTCCACCACCTCGTCCATGAAGCTCAGGTCGTCGGGCGCGCCCCCGACCGGGGCGGCAGCATCATCGAGTACATCGCTCACAGCCTCGTCGGAGAGCAGGTCGTCTCCTGCATCCCCCGCGACGTCGATGGCAATGTCATCGCTTTCATCGATATCGATGTCGAAGGACTCGACGGGCGCCTCGGGCTCAGGCTCGGGCTCCGAGAAGTCGACTTCTTCCTCGATCACGTCCTGGGGCGTCGCCTGTTCGACGACTTCAACGATTTCTTCTTCGTCGCCGTGCTCGAACATGGAGTCGAACTGGCTGTCGAGCGCGCCATCGAGATCGCCGGTCTCATCGCCGCCGCTGAAGGGGTCGGCTGCGGGCCTCTCTTCGGCGCCAAAGCCTTCCAGATCATCGAGCCCGGCAATGGTCTCGTCCAGGCTCTCGCCGCTTTCGCCGGCTTCCCGCACCACCTGGGCCACCAGCGGGTCGATGGTATCTTCGTCCTCAAGGCTCGCAATGTCGATTTCTTCGAGCGACTCGGCCTGCACCGGCTCGGGCTCGATGGGGGCGGCCTCGGCCAGGTCGAGTTCCTCGATCGGCTCGGCCTCTTCGATGGTTTCGAGCTCCATCTCGGCGGACTCAACTTCCATGGGCTCGACTTCGACCGGTTCGGGTTCGGCCGCGTGCATGTCGTCGAAGGGATTGACGTTCTCGATGTCGACGGGCTCGCCCGGATGTTCGGCCTCGTATTCGTCGAGCACCGACTTCACACCGGGCTCTTCTTCGGCCTCCACCAACTCGATGTCGCTCTCGCCCTCGATATCGTCGAGGTCGATCTCTTCCATCTCTTCGGAAATATCGACGAGCGAGGGATCTTCCTTGGCTTCTTCCTGGGCGGCGAAGCCGTCCAGGTCGGCGCGGAATACCGGAAGCGAGTTGTAGAAGGCAATGCGCTCATCGGGCGGCATCTTGCGGTACTGGGCGTTGTCCATGACAAAGCCCATGGACTCGGCAAAGTCGAGCGCCATGGACTCCACGTCGGCAAATTGGTCGCGGGAGATTTCCCCCTCGCTCCAGGAATAGATGCGCGCGACGTGGCTGCTCTGATGATAGAGGTAGATCCACATCCCGAAGTTGCCCGTGTCGAACTGCGCCGAGCAGATGTAGGCCATCGTCGGTTCGGGCTCGGGAAGATCCGTCATCACCGCCGGATTATTGAGCGACGTAATAACGGAGACCACTCGTTCGGGTGGGGTATCCAGATGATTCAGTGATGGATCGAGTTCAAACATGAACGGCTGGGCCGCGTTCCTTCCCGTGCCCCCTCAGACACGAAAATGCCCGGCAGTGCCCTCAGCCAGCCGAGAGAGGCTGATTTCCGCACCAGACTATCACCCGGCCCCGGCGCGGTCAACGCGCCGCGTAAGCGGATGAGCGATTGGGCGCCCGGCCTAGACCTTCGTGAAGCGCACGAAATCGTTGTAGCGCGCCTTGCGCTTTGCCGGGGTGGCCTTCTTCATGCCGTCCAGGGAGAAGCCCTCCACCACGAAGGAGGCGTGGACCGAGCCGCGCACCAGAGCCTGCCGGAAGGCCTTCTCGGTGAACTTGCCCTGCCTGGCCAGCTCGCCCACCAGGCCGCCGGCAAAGGTGTCCCCGGCGCCGGTGGGATCCTTGATCATCTCCAGCGGGTAGGCCGGAAGGGCGAAGAAGTCCTTCTTCGTGAACATGGTGGCGCCGTATTCGCCGCGCTTGATGATCACGCGCCCCGGGCCCATGGTCAGCAGCTTTTTCGCGCAGGCGGCCAGGTTGAGCTCCTTCGTCAGAAGCCGGGCCTCGCCCTCGTTGATGGTGAGGACGTCGATCTTCTTGAGCAGCTTCTTGAGGGCCGGCAGCTTGATGTCGATCCACAGGTTCATGGTGTCGGCCAGAACGAGTTTGGGCTTCTTCATCTGCGAGAGGATGTCGAGCTGGAGGTCCGGGTCGAGGTTCGCCAGGAACACGATGGGCGTGTCCTTGAAGCCTTCGGGCACTTTCGGGGCGAATTCGGCGAGCACGTTGAGCTGGGTATCGAGGGTAATGGCTTCGTTGAGATCGTCCTCGAACTTGCCCGACCAGCGAAAGGTCTTGCTTCCATCGACATACTCCAGGCCGGAGGCGTCGATCTTCTCCTTCTTGAGCATGGTCACGTGCTTGCGGGGAAAGTCCTTGCCCACCGCGCCCACCAGGCGCACCGGGGCGAGCTTGCTGGCCGAGTAGGAGAAGTACACGGCCGATCCGCCGAGTGCGTCCTTTACCTTGCCGAAAGGGGTTTCCACGTTATCGAAAGCGACGGTGCCGACCACCAGGATGGGAAGTGCCATGAGTTCTCTCCGTTTTTTTAATCGTCAGAAGGCAGGTAGCGGCCGATGATTAGATCGAGCCGCTTGCGGGTTTCGGCCGGTATCTTCTCCGGCGCGGTGATGATTGCGTTGGCGATGGCCGAGGGAACCGGGACTTCCTGGGTCGAGGGAATCCTGGGCACCACGGCCTGCAGGATTTTCTTGGCGTTGGCCACGTTCTGCAGGAGCACCTTGATGACTTCTTCCACCGTGACCTCGTCGTGGCCCTCGTGCCAGCAGTCGTAGTCCGTGCTCAGCGCCAGCGTGGCGTAGGAAAGCTCGGCCTCGCGGGCGAGCTTGGCCTCGGTGGCGTTGGTCATGCCGATGACCGAGACGCCCCAGCTCCGGTAGAGATTCGACTCCGCCTTGGTGGAGAACTGGGGGCCCTCCATGCAGATGTAAGTGCCGCCGCGGTGGACGGTGACGCCCACTTCCTTGCAGGCCGCTTCGAGCGCGTCGCCGAGCGCGGGGCAGACCGGGTCGCCGTAGCTCACGTGCACGACGCATCCCTCGCCAAAGAAAGTGCTCTTGCGGGTCTTGGTCCAGTCGATGAACTGGTCGGGGATGACCATGTGGCCGGGCGCGATCTCTTCCTTCATGGAGCCCACGGCGCTCACCGAGAGGATGCGCTGGCAACCCAGCTTCTTGAGCGCCCAGATGTTGGCGCGGTAGGGAACCTCCGAGGGCAGCAGCGGGTGGCCGCGCCCGTGGCGGGGAAGAAAGTAGAGCGTCGCATCCCCCAGGTTGCCCTTGATGATGGCGTCGGAAGTTGCGCCAAAGGGCGTATCGACGACGACTTCCTCGACGCCGGTCAGGCTTTCCATTTCGTAGAGGCCGCTGCCCCCGATGATGCCGATGATGTTTGCCACGACGATCCGCCTTTCCTTCGCGCGCTGGTTACTCGCTCACGCCCGGAAGCTCTCGGACGCGGCCAAACCTAGCGCCCGGGGCCGAAGATGGGAAGACTTCCTATTTCTGGATGAAGCGAAGCTTCGGGCCGCAGCGAAGGCGGAAGGTCGTGATCCCGGTCTTCACGTCGCCGTCGAACATGTAGGGGTATTCCCCCTCGAGCTCGATCACCGCGTCGGTGGTGACGCGGTCGAACATGGCGCCCTTCAAAGTCTCGCCCGTGTAGATGCGCGCGAGTTGGGCGACATAGCTCACCGGAGAGAGCGCGCCGCCGAGCAGCAGGAAGTGGCCGTCCTTTTCGAGCGTGCGCGAGAAGAGCTCGAAGCCAAGCCCGATCTCCGTCACGGTGGAGGCGAAGATCGCGGTGTAGTTCTCGTAGGGCGATTCCTCGCCGCCGGCGGCGACGAAGGCACGCACCCGGTGGAAGACGCGCTGGGCGTATTTTCCCCAGACCGGCGTGCTGAGCACGAGGCGCCCGAGCACGTAGGCGCCCTTCAGAGGACCGCGGCTCTCGCCCTGGTAGTAGGCCTGCAGAAAGCTGGCGGGAAGCCCGATGCCGAAGAGGAAGCCGAGCTGCTCGCCGTTGTTGAGATCCAGAGCGTGGCGCTCGGCCACGAAGAAGCGCTCGTCGCGGCGGTATTTGTCGACAATGCGCCCGAGGATGTGCAGCGGGCTGCCCGAGAGGGTCTTCATTCCCTTGGAGATCGTGTTCATCGTCCCGCCGCGAAGCAGCGCGATGAGCGGCAACTCGCGGCCGGCCTCGGCATACATGGGGGCGAGCTTCGTGGTCACGTAGTGGAGCGTGCCGTCCCCGCCGTTGATGGCCAGGATGTCGACGCCCCGCTGGAGACACTGCTCGATGGCGTGGGGAATCTCGGCGACGCTCTGGGTCTCGATCACGATCCCGTCGCTGCCCAGCAGGGCTCGCATCTCCTCGGAGATGACCGGGTTCTTGAGATTTCTGCGTGAGTGCGGATTTGATATGACGGCAATGCCTGCCACGGTGCCTCTCTCCCTGGTAGCGCGCAATTGCGGCGCGCCCGCCGCGCGCCGTTGACTCCCCGAATCACGCGGCCATAGTATTGAAAACCGGCTGATGTGGCAATTTGAGCGGTAGAACCCGCTGACTTCAGCCCCTGGCGGCCATGTGGACGCCGGAGTCGTGCACGAGCACGTGCACGATCACGACGGCCTTGGCCCCGTGCCGCCGCCCTGGCTGAAGGCCAGGCTGCCCGGCCGCGAGAGACCACCAACCAGTTCCCCGGAGCAACCATGAAACGCCTCTTTCTCACCCTTGCGATCGCCCTGAGCCTGAGCGCCTGCGCCGCCGTGCCGCGCCCGGCCTTCGATACCGAGCTCTATTCCCACTACCGCGAGTCCCAGGTCACCGCCCAGCGCGGCGGGGTGATCGGCTACTTCGGCGCCCGCAAGCGCGGCGCCCGCACCGAGTGCTTCCCCGCGGCCGACAAGCACGAGTTCCGCGGCTTCACCGTGGGCACCGGATCGGTCAATCGCAAGAACATGGAACTCGTCGGGCGCGTCAACCCCGGCGACAAGCTCACCATCCACGAGATCGTCTACTTCGAAAAGCTCCCCGGCCTCTGGGCCACCGCGACGGTCGAGCCCCGCGCGGGCGAGTCCGAGGGCACCGAGTGCATCATCAACGCCGCCGAGGGCCTGCA
>JAGRBM010000554.1 GCA_020434085.1 Chrysiogenia bacterium
AGACTTTCGACGAGCTGCGGCTTCTCACGAATTTTCAGCTAGACGACCAGAATCTGCTCTCGGTCATTCTACTCGCGCAGCCCGAGATTGAACGCCGCATCGATAAACACCCGGCTTATGAACCGCTTCGCCAGCGCATCGGCGTGCGCTTCCATCTCAGCGCGCTCTCCGAAGAAGAGACGGCGCGCTACGTCCAGCACCGGCTCGAGGTGGCCGGTGCAAGTGCGCCCGTCTTTACCAGCGCCGCCATCCATGAGATCTGGCGCTATAGCGGCGGTACGCCACGAAAGATCAATAACCTGGCGGCCAACGCCCTCATTGAGGGATTCGGTCGCGAGCAGCTTCCCATTGGCGACGATGTCATCGCGGACGTCGCCCGTGAGCTGCGCATGAGCCCGGTGAAGGAGTAGGGCGAGCGGTCATGGATATCCTCAAGGCGAGAAAGAAGGCGAAGGCCAGGAAGGGCGAAAAGCCCGAGGCCGCTACGAGCCCGGAGACCCCGGTGCTCGAACAGACGCCTGCGCCTGCCGAGGAAGCGCATGAGGAGCCGGTGCTCAGCGAGACGAGCATCGATGCCGCGCTGCTTGCCGAGGAACTGGCCGCGCAGGTCGCCGCCGAGCCGGAAGAGACCATTGGCGACGCGCCGCCCCCTGCAAGCGAAGGCGAGATGCTCGACCTCGATGAGGCAATTGCCGAGCTGGAGCGCGATCAGGCAGAACGCCGCCTCTCGGGCGGTAAGGATACCGAGCAGATTCAGGAAAGCGTGGCGGACTTTCTCGCCGCCTTCGATGCCGAGGGATACGACGAAGAGGCGTCCTATCGTCACAGCTTCGTGCGCAGCGATGAGGGGGAAGACCGGCGTGAACGCTACCTCAATTTCCGCCTGGCGCGCGAGGAATACGGCGTGCCGCTTTCATCGGTTCGCGAGACCATCAAGGTGCCGCCGGTGACGAAAGTGCCGCTCAATCCCGGATATGTTGCCGGCGTGATTTCGCTTCGCGGTGCCATCATTCCGGTGATCGATCTGCGCAAGCGCCTCGGGTTGCCGGTGGAGGCGCCCACGCGAAAGATGCGCATCATCATCGTTCATCAGGAAGCCCGACAGGTGGGCCTGCTGGTCGACGAGGTGCGCGAGGTGCAGGACGTCGACCGCGAGCAGATCGAGCCGCCGCCGGCGACTCTCAACGCAGGTGAACAGGAATTCCTGGCGGGAATCGGACACACGCTCACTGCAAACGATGAGCCCGGCAAGGTGCTCATCCTGATTCGCATTGATGCCATCGCGCGCGTCGAGAGGGGGGCCGCATGAGCTCACCCGCGCTCAAGAACGAGACTGCCGCGCAGCTCACGTGCTTCCTGCTCGATGGCGATGTTTATGCCGTCGATATCATGCGCATCAAGGAAATCATCCAGGCGCAGCGCATTCGCCCGGTGCCCCAGGCGCCGCGTTATATCCAGGGTGTCATCAACCTGCGCGGCACGGTGATCCCGGTCGTCGATCTGCGCGAGCGCTTCGGCCTCGAAAAAGCCGGGGACCTGGGCCTCGCCCAGCGCGTTGTCATTACCAGCGTGGGCGGACGCATTGTCGGCTTGCAGGTCGACGCCGTTACCGAGATCCTCAAACTGCGCAACGATCAGATCGTGCGCGTTCCCTCGCTGATCAACCGGCGCGAGACGGCCTATGTCCTGGGCATCGCCATCGCGGCCGACGAGATGGTGCTGATCCTCAACATGGATCGCATCCTCTCCAGCGAGGAAGCCATCGACATGGAGAGGCTGCGCAAGGCCGCTTTCGAGAGCGCCGAGTTGCCCGAGCCGCCAAAGAAATCGTCGAATCCCGACGAGGACGCGCGGGAGCTGGCCGAGTTCATGCTGCGGGGCCAGGAGCCCGTGAGCGGCGAGCCCCCGGGGGAACCTGCTCCGGACTGGATCGACGAAGCAACGAGCATCGACGAGAACTCGCAGATCGCAAACCGCGAAAAGGCGGCCGAAGAACTGGCGAAGAGCTTTATCGAAACCGATGAACCCTCGGTGGTTGCAGGCTCGGAGCAGCAGGCCGAAGACACGGCGCAGAGCGCAGAGGGCGAGGGGGCGATGTCCGTCTCGCGGGCGTTTGCCAAGCGGAAGACGAAGACGAAGAAGAAAGCCAAAAAGGCGAGCAAGAAGACGAAGAAAGCCGGGACAACCCGGAAGAGCGGCAAGGACTAGGCTGGAGAGGCCAGGCGCGCAGGAGGCCAATGCATTGTTGAATTTGAAGACAATCCGGGGCCGGATGATCATGCACATGGTTGTGCAGATCACGGTATTTATCATCGTCATTCTGGCGACCGGCCGGGGTGTGCAGACGAGTCTGGAGGACGTGCGCGCAAACTTCCTCGACACCCTCGTCAGCAAGTCCGCCCTGCTCGGTCGCTCGGTGGAAGACGATTTCCATTCCTACGTTCAGTTCAAGGAAGTTTTCTATGACGAGGCGGTGGGCCGTCTCAAGGGTATGGTGGAGGACCCCCAGACCGAGCTTTCCTATGCGGTGGTTCTCGATGATGCCGGAGAGATTGTTTTTGCCGATCACGCCATGCGCGACCACGTTGTGCTCGATGAAAATGGCGAATCGGTTTTCGTTCCGGGAAAAACTGCTGAAGTGGCCGGCAAGGCGAAGGGATCGCTCACCGGTTTGGTGAAAATTACGCTCAACGGCCGCGAAGAAGGGCTGGAGCCCGGCAAGTTCTACTTCCGCCCCGAGGCCGAGGCCGATCCCCTTACCGGGGAACCGACCCTCCGCGTGACCATGCGTCTGTTCAAGCGCAACAAGGACGACGGCAGCTATCTCGAAGATTCCGAAGCCGGATTTCTCGTGATGGGCATTCCCAAGGCGGTCTTCGATCAGAAGATGGCCGGCGCACAGGATCTCTCGTCCACAGTGCGCATCTGGCTCGTCGTGCTGCTCTTCCTTCTGGCGGGCATCAACATGCTCGGATACATGATGCTCAGCCGGATGTTCCTCAAACCGGTCAGTCTGCTCAAGGAATCGGCCGAGGCCATCGCCAACGGCGATCTCTCCGCCGAAGTGGCCGAAGACATTCTCAGCAAATCCGACGAGGTGGGGGCGCTTGGCGGCGCGTTCCACCAGATGTCCGTCTCGATTCGGCGCATCGTGGAATCGATCCAGAATTCGGTTGCCCTCGTGATGAAGGCGACCATGGACATCTCGGCTGCGACAACCGATGTGGGCAAGGCCTCGGGCGCGCAGAGCGAGTCGGTGAACAAGACTTTCCAGTCCATGGAGGAAATCGGCCTGGCCATCGGTCGCACCGCCGAGAACGTGGACGTCCTGGCCGAGTCGAGTGAGGCATCCTCGTCGTCGATTCTTGAGCTCAACGCCATCATCGAAGAGATCGCGGAGAATGTTGAGCAGCTCGCCTCCGCTGTCGAAGATACAACGTCAAGCATTTCGCAGATGAACAGCTCGATCCATCAGGTCAAGGAAAACGTCGAGCACCTCTCCGTCGCCGCCGACGAGACGGCCTCCAGCATCACGGAAATGGACGCCACCATCAAACAGGTGGAGGGCAACGCCGAGGAATCCGCAAAGCTGGCCGAGGGCTTTGCCGAGGATTCCACGCGCGGCCTCGAAGCAGTCAATCACACCATCGAAGCGATCCAGAAGGTGCAGACCTCTTCGCAAGGCGCCGCGCAGGTGATGGAGAGCCTTGGCGTTCGCATCGAAGAGATCGGCAAGATCCTCAACGTCATCGATGACGTGGCAGAGCAGACGAACCTGCTGGCACTCAACGCGGCAATCATTGCCGCGCAGGCGGGCGAGCACGGCAAGAGTTTTGCGGTGGTTGCCGACGAGATCAAGGATCTCGCCGAACGGACGGCGGCCTCCACCGCGGAAATCGCGAGCATCATCAAGAGCGTGCAGGCCGAATCGGGCCGCGCAATTGAATCGGTGTTCGGGAGCACCCGGCTCGTTGAGGAGGGCGTGCGTCGCTCCCAGGAAGCAGGCGACGTGCTCCGGCGCATCTCGGGTTCGTCGAAGGAAGCCACTGAAATGGTGCGCAACATCGCGCGTGCCACGGTGGAGCAGGCCCGCGGCTCTGCCCAGATCACCAGCGCCATCGACAAGATCGTGAACATGGTGCTCCAGATCAACGTGGCCACGACCGAACAGGCACGTGGTTCCACCCAGATCATGGACGCCGCCCAGAAAATGCGTGAAATCACGACGCTTGTTCGAAGCGCCACGCGCGAGCAGAGCAAGGGCGCGCGCCAGATCAACGAGGCCATGGACCGCGTCATCCAGATGGTCGAGTACATCAACGGAGCAATCAAAGAGCAGCGGGGCAGCAGCTCCGAAGTGCTCTCGGAAATGGAAACCATTCGCAGCAGCATGGAAGCCAATGTTTCGGCGACCCGGGCAATGGACAGCGCAGTGGAGAATCTCCAGGCGCAGGCCGAGGCCCTCCGCACCGAAGTGCAGCGCTTCCAGCTCTAGGGAATCGATCAGGGATTGGGAACAACTCGAATGTCACAGAACGTCAACGTCAAATGCCCCTCGTGTGCGTCGCCCTATCAGTTGACGCTCAAGCCAGACATGCCGCCTCGTGTGCGGCTGCGCTGCGCGAAGTGCCAGACCATCTTCGTGGTCAAGCTGAAGGTGCCTGCTGCGGCGCCCGCTCCAGCGGCTCCGCCGCCGGCTGCGCCTGCTCCGGTGGCACCTGCGCCGGTCGCGCCGCCATCTCCGGCTCCATCTGCGGCCACGCCGGCCCCCGCGCCCGCGACGGACGGCACAGTGCATGTGCTGATCGGCAGCGAAAATGAAGAATATCGGCAGATGATTCGATCGGTGATCGAGTCCCAGACCGATTACAGAATCGACGAGAGCCCCGATGGTGA
>JAGRBM010000555.1 GCA_020434085.1 Chrysiogenia bacterium
GCGCCCAGCGCCCGGCATCGGTGCGCACCGCGGCGCTGCTGGCCAAAAGCAGCGCCCCCACCGAAGCACGCGAGGCCATCGACTACGTGGGCTTTGAAATCGGCGAGGAATACATCGTCGGCTACGGCCTCGATCACGCCGAGCGCTACCGCGAGCTGCCGGATCTGTGGGTGATGCGGCTGCCGGAATAACCCGTTGCCAATCCAGGCGAGAGGGCGAGGCATGCCTCGCCCTTCCTCGCTGGCCCCGTGCACCCCTCATCCGCCCTTCGGGCAGCTTCTCCCGAAGAATGAACCAAAGCTTTTAGAGACGCGCCTTGCGCACCGCCCGAATGGTGCGCTGGTCGTAGCGCATGAAAACCTGACGGATGCGCTCTCTTGCTGCGTCGATGATCTGCGCGTGATCGAAGGCCAGCGGCGGCAGCTCATCGAGCACGAAGAGCTGCGCCTTTGCCGCGTCGTCACCGGCGCGGATGGTCAGTGACTCGGCCGGCAGGACGGCGGTGAAGGCCTCGGAGATGGTGCGCCCACGCGGGTCGCGCCCCGGCGCGGAAAACGAACGCACGTATTCGAGACCCTCCAATTTCACCCCGGTCTCTTCCTCAAGCTCGCGCGCGGCGGCGGCCTGCGAGTCCTCGCCCTCGTCGACAAAACCGCCGGGCAGCGCCCAGCTCCCTGCGAAGGGATCGCGCCCACGCTCGATCAGCAGAATCTTGAGCGGCTCGTTGTCGGCAAAGGCGAAGAGCACCACGTCGACGGTGAGCGCGCAGTTGGGAATGATCGTACTTGCCATGGCACCTCTTCTTAGCCGGTTTTTCGCAGGCAGGCCCAGTCACGCGTAAACAGACTTGGCAAACTCGTATAACCACTTGTTTTTACAGCGTTTTTAGAGATGCACCCAAACGCTCCCCTGCGCCCTGCTCCCAGCAGCAAGCGCATAACTCCTTTAATTTCAGTCAGTTATCTGGTACCCACCCACCTGCCAACCTGGTTGACAGCGGTGTTCAGATTCCCGGGGTCCGCAGCGCCGCTTCCGCTGAAATCGACGTCAGTGTCTAGTGTAAATCCCAATAATTTCAGCGTACTTACGAGTTTACAAAAATATATGTTCAGGATGGAACGCTTCTTGAGTTAACGCCGACAACATTGCACCAGCGTGCCCCGACGAGCCCTTGGGTGAGTCTCGAGGAAGCCGGAACCCGCGAGGCACATGGGTAGGAGGAAATGATGAAGTTTTCGATTGGAATCCTGGCAGCTCTGATGCTGTCGCTCTCCGCAGGCACGGCACTGGCCGGCGGATCGACGCCGCCGCCTCCGCCGCCGTCCACCCCTTCGGCCGACGTGGCCTGGGCAAAGACCGCCCTGGCACTACAGCGTCAGATTGATGTGCGCACTCCCTTCAAGGACGCGACCTTCCTGGGCACGCACAACAGCTACAACTCGCAGGCCTACCAGACGATCTTCAGCTACCTCGATCCCAACCAGAGCAACTCGCTCTCGACGCAGCTCTTCGACTCGGGCGCGCGCTTTATCGAGCTCGACGTGCACAACGCCTACAACGACCTGCTGCTCTGCCACGGGCAGGACAACCACGTGGGGTGCAGCGCCTTCGACCGCCCCTTCTGGAAGGGCCTCGAAGAGCTGCGCAAGTTCCTCACCCGCTACCCCGAAGAAGTGGTGCTCCTCTACATCGAGGATCACATGGACGGGAAGTACAACGACGCTTTGAGCGACATTCTCAGCCAGCTCGGCAGCCACATCTACACGCCGGCGGGCAACTGCACGAACATTGCCACCAACCTGACCAAGGCCGACGTGCTGGCCGCGGGCAAGCAGGTGCTGCTGCTCGATCCGGGTTGCGACGGGAACAGCGCGTGGGACTCCATCGTCTTCTCGGGCATCGGCAGCGGCGGCTTTCCCACCGAGCAGGTGGAGGACCTGAACGGCTTTCCCGCCTGCAACGGCGGCGCCAACTATGAGAACATGGTGCGCTTCTACGAGGACCGCACCAACCTCTCCTCGCTGTTTTCCGATCCGGGCGATCCGCTGACCACTTCCAACATCGATGACGTTCTCAAGTGCGGCGGCAACATCGTGGGCTTCGACATGCTGGGCAAGGACGACGCCCGCATGACGGCGGCAATCTGGAGCTGGGCCCCCGGAGAGCCCAATAACTACAACAGCAACGAAGACTGCGGCGAATCTCGCGGCGACGGGCGCTTCAATGACGTCAACTGCGCCAACACCCGCCAGTACGCCTGCCGCAAGCCCGGCACCAAACAGTGGTACGTCACCAACGGCGCGGGCCCCTGGATCACGGGCGAGCTCTACTGCAGCGCCGAGACCGGCGGTCAGTTCCTTTTTGACGTGCCCACCAGCGCTTCCGACAACGAGGCGCTCAAGAGCGCCAAGGCCGCGCGCGGCGCGGGCACGGTGTGGCTCAACTACCAGGACGCCGACACCGAGGGCACCTGGCTCGTCGGGCACGAGGGCAAGGCCGCCAAGAGCGCGCAGACCATTTTCCAGAACAAGGGCAGCAAGTGCATGGACGATTCCTCGGCGCGCGCCGCCGCGGGCGCGAACGTCCACCTCTGGGATTGCCACGGCAAGGCCAACCAGTTCTGGCTCCTCGACTCCGACGGGCTCATCCACAGCGGCGTGAATTACAACCGCTGCCTCGAAGCCGCCGGCTGGGGCACGGCAAACGGCACGAACATCCAGCTCGGCAACTGCCACGGCGGCGACAACCAGGTCTGGATCTACGACGGCCAGACGCTCGCGAGCGCGCTCGCTCCGGGCAAGGTCATCGACGTCTCGGGCAACGGCAGTTCCAACGGCACGAACATCCAGCTCTGGAGCGCCAATGGCAGCCAGGCCCAGCGCTGGACCGCTGCCAAGTTCCTCTCCATCAAGTCGGTGGGCAAGTGCCTGGACGTGAGCGGCTACAACACCGGCAACGGCACGAACATTCATGCCAGCACCTGCCACGGCGGCGACAACCAGAAGTGGTGGCACGACGAGCGCGGCCTGCTGCGCAGCCTGATGCATCCGGGCAAGTGCCTGGACGTCGAGGGCAAGAGCACTTCGAACGGCGCCAACATCCACCTGTGGGACTGTCATGGCGGCGACAACCAGGTGTGGATCTACGACGGCACCTTCCTGCGCTCGAAAATGAACCAGTCGAAGGTCGTCGATGTCTCGGGCGACGACAACGTGCATTTGTGGGGTTACCACGGGGGGGCCAACCAGCAAATGAAATTCGAGTAGTCCCCGACCCTGCTCGGACAGCGCCGCCGCTCGATTCCCCTTTCGAGCGGCGGCGCTGTTTTTTGCGTGCTATAAGTGGCCCTTCACAAGAAGGACCCCACCATGTTCGACGACATCCTCGAGCGTCTGCTGCGCTGCCCGACGGCGCCCTTCCATGAGGGCTACGTGCTCGGCGAGATCCGCGCCCTCGCGCGCCAGTATGGGCTGCCGCTCAGCGAAGACCGCTTCGGCAACCTGCGCGTGGATCATCCCGCCGGTGGCAGCGGCGCCCAGCTCCTGATGGTTGCACACACCGATCACCCGGCCTTTCTCGTGACCGGTATGCGCGGCAAGCGCGCGACCGGCGCGTGGTGGGGCGGCGTGCTGCCACCCTACTTCAAGGGCGCAAAGGTGAAGCTCCATCCCTACTGCGCGGCGCTCAAACCCGAGGAGGCCGCCGCCATGGCCATCCGCGGGCGCATCACTTCGACAAAGCTCGATGAGAGCAAGCGGCGCGTGCACGAGGTGTCCGTGCAGCTCGAAGCCGCGCCCGACAAGAACTTCGAATGGATCGGCGGCTGGGACCTTCCCGAGTTCCGTCGCCGCGGCAACCGGATCGTGAGCAGCCACATCGACGACCTGGTGGGCGCGGCGCTCGCGCTCTCGACGCTGGTCGCGCTTCGCGGCAAAAAGCTCAAGGCGCCTGTCGCGGCGCTCTTCACCCGCGCCGAAGAGGACGGGTTCCATGGCGCGCTGGCGGCAACGATGGACAAACTTGTGCCCGCAAACGCGCTGGCCCTCTCCATCGAATCAAGCAGCCAGAGAGCCGGCGCCCGGCTGGGCAAGGGCCCGGTGCTGCGCCAGGGCGACGCCGCCGGCGTATTCGATTCGCGCGCCACGCGCTGGATCGAAGAGCAGGCCGCCGCGCTTGCAAAGAAAAAGAATCTCGTCTTCCAGAAGCGCGTCATGGACGGCGGCGCCTGCGAGGCTACCGCCTTTGGCGCACTCGGCTACGCCTCGTGCGGGCTCGCCCTGCCGCTGGCGGGGTATCACAACATGGGTCCGAAGGACCGCATCGTTGCCGAGCAAGTCGATGCCGACGACGCCGCGGCGGCGCTCGCGCTGCTTGAGCACCTGGCAAGAAACTGGACCGGCGAGCTGCCGGTAAAGACGAAGCTTGGCGCAACGCTGGAGAAACGCCGCAAGGAATCGGTGCGGCAGCTCAAGAAGCGCAAAGTGCCGACGGGATTTTAGGGAGTTACCGCAGCCGGTCCAGCTCGGGCAGGTCGAGCCCGGCCAGCACGCCGCGCAGATAGATCGTCACTTCATCGCGGGTGCCAAAGCGCAGGGCTTTCTTTGCCACCTGCTCGCAGTCCTTGGCCGAGAGCGCCTGAATCACGTAGCGAACCAGCGGCAGCGAAGTGGGAGAGACCGAGATGCCGTCGAAGCCCATGCCGACCAGCAGCGGGATCGCCTCCGGATAACCGCCAAGCTCGCCGCAGAGGTTCACGCGAATCTTCGCTTTCCTGGCCGCTTTGCTCGTCAGGTTGATCAGCTGCAACACCGCCGGGTGGAGCGGGTCGAACAGGCCGGCCACACGCTGGTTGTTGCGATCGACGGCCAGCGTGTACTGGGTCAGGTCGTTCGTTCCCACGCTGAAAAAGTCGACCTTCTTGGCAAACTTATCGGCCAGCAGCGCGGCCGCCGGCACCTCGACCATCATTCCGATCTCAATGTCGGGATCGAAGTCCTGGCCTTCGCGCTTGAGCTCGGCCTTGGTTTCCTCGACAAGCTCGCGGGCGCGATCGAGTTCGCTGAGATTGGTAATCATGGGGAACATGATCGCAGCCTTGCCCAGCGTGCTGGCGCGCAAAATGGCGCGAAGCTGCGTCTTGAAAACGTGAACCAGATCGAGCGAGACGCGAATGGAGCGCCAACCGAGCACCGGATTGCTCTCAATGGGGCCCTTGAGCTGCGGCATGTATTTGTCGCCGCCGGCATCCAGGGTTCGGAAGACGATCAGATCGTCGGGGCCGTTCTTGATGACCTGCGAATAGACCTTGTACTGCTCTTCTTCGGTCGGGAACGTGGGCCGCGTGATGTAGAGAAACTCCGTACGATAGAGCCCCACGCCGTCGGCGCGGTAGGTGCGCGCGGTCTTCGCGTCGGCGATGATGCTCACGTTGGCCATGAGGCGAATCCGCCGACCGTCGGTCGTGGCAGCCTCGGCCTTCGTGGAGCCCTCGATCTCCTCGCGGGCGGAGCGGTAGTCGCGGCGCGCGCGCTTGAATTCCTTGAGTACTTCCTTGTCAGGATTGACGTAGACATTGCCCGATGCACCGTCGACGATCAGGAAGTCCCCGTCGCGGATCATGCGGAGCTGATTTTCCAGACCCACCACGCCGGGAATGCCGAAGCTGCGCGCGAGAATCGACGCGTGGGAGTCGGCACCGCCCTCGCCCGAGACCATGCCCACCAGGCCGCGCGCTTCCATCTCGATCGCGTCCGAGGGCATCACCCGCGTTGCAACGAGAATTCCGCGCTCGCCCTTCTTGCGCTTGTGGTCGGGCGACTTCCGGGACAGGGAGTTGAGCATGCGCTTGCCCACGTCCTCGATGTCCGCGATCTTGTCGGCAATGTAGGGATCGTCGATCTGCTCGAAGAGCTGCACGTAGTGCGCGACCACGTTGCGCACCGCATAGAGGCCGCTGTGCTTCTGCACGCGAATGGCTTCGCGGATCTTTCCGAGAAAGCCCTCGTCCTCGAGAATCATGAGATGCGTCGAGAAGATCTTGGCTTCTTCGTCCGAGAGACGCTCGGCGATGCGCAGCTCGGCGTCCTTGATCTCGTCGCGCACGCGCGAGATCGCCTGGTCGAGCGCGTAGAGCTCCGCATCGGTGTCTTCGACGAATTCCTTGACGCCGAAGAGCTGCATCAGGTCGCCTTCTTCGACGACGACGGCGGTTCCCATGGCGATGCCCGGCGAGGCGGCGATGCCACGCACCACGCTGTGCCGGCCTTCCTCACCGCCGCGCTGGCGCTCGGTCGCACGCGAGGGCGGCCCCAGCGGCAGCTTGTGCTCGTTCACCGCCTGCAGCAGGCGGTAGTTCTGCACCATGACGGCAACCTGCGTGCCGATGCTGCCGATGACCGAGAGGTCCTCGGGGGAGAACTGGCGCTCGTCGCGGGTCTGGACGTTGATGACACCAAGCGGGCGGCCCTGCTCGAGAATCGGAGAGGAGAGCAGCGAGATGTACTGCTCTTCCTGGGTCTCGGGAAAATACTTGTAGCGTGGGTGTTCGGCGGCGTTCTTGACGGCGACGGGCTTCATTTCTTCGACCGCGAGGCCGGTGATGCCTTCATCGACGTGCATCTGCACCTTGCCGACCGATGCCGGGTCGAGTCCCTCGGTGGAGGTGAGCACCAGGTTCTCGCCGGTTTCGTCGAGCAGGTAGATCGAACACACATCGCAGTCCATCTGGCGAGTTACCAGACGGCAGACGTGATCGAGCGTGTCCTGCAGCTCGTGCGAGCGCGAGATCAACGCGGCGATTTCTTCTAGAATCGCCAGTTTCTTGGCAATGTCGTTGTGGTCGATGCTCATTCCCGGCCTGTCCGCATGTGACGCGAAGACACCGGTTTCAGCACGCAAGGGAGCCTTCAGAGCCCTCTTCCCCTGCGCTCCCCCGGCCAACGAGTTCCACGCGATATTTGAGTATAGACGCTGAGCCGAAAGTTCACACTTTCGAGTGCATCAATGAATCATTTTTAAGTTTTTCAGCGGCCCGGAATGATGAGCTTGCTCTTGGGCGTCTCCGGCCCGCCCTCCCCGATCTTGCCGCCTTCGACGCCGCCCGATAGCGCAGCGCGTTGCGCGGTAAAAAGTTCTTCAAAGGGTCGTCGCAAGAGCGCCACCAGAAATGCGGGCACCTCCGGAAGCTGCTCGATGGCCTCGGCAAGGGTCGCCGCCTGCTCGCCGATGTCGGCATAACCGCGGCCATGCAGGGCGTGGGCCGCGTCGCGCAGCCGGCGCACCCAGCGCGCCTTGCCCTCGCCTTCGAGCGCGTCGGCCGCTGCCTGCTGAAACGTGCGCTCCAATTGTTCGATCCGCTGCGCCGGGCTGATGATCACCGTGCTGGTTAGCACGTTCTCGATCTTCGCCGTGAGTTCGCGCCCCGTTTCCTTGTCCGGGCCCCAGCCGCGGAAGGGATGTTCTTCGAGCAGAGAGGCCGACCCGCGGGCAAAGGCGAGCATCTCGCGCTCGTCCAGTTTCCTGGCCAGCGCTTTTGCTGGATGGGGTTCGAGCGAGATCGCCGGCGGCAGTTTGCGCACCATTTCGTGCAGCGCCGCAAACCCGTCGGGCAGCGCGTGGCCGAGCTCGCGGGTCAGCGCCTCGGCCTCTTCGATGAGAGTCCGGGCGTGGCCCCCGCTGAGTCGCACGACGGGAACCTGCTTGCTGCGCAGCAGGTCGCGGCGAATTTCGTTGGCACGCTTGCGACCGCTGGCGGCGAGCTGGATGAGCTTGATGCCCTCGGTGTCGCTCACATAGCAGGCCACCGCTTCGCGCCCGCCTTCGGCGGCGTCTGCAAAGAGCCACATCATCCGGCCGCCCGAGCCATCGATCGAGGTCGCCAGGCAATCGAGGGCGGGCTCTTCACGAACGGCCGCGGGCGTTGCCTTCTCTTCGGCGGGCAGTTCGACCTCGATACCCGCCGAGCGCAGCCGGTGCACGGCGCGCCCCAGCTCTTTTCGCTGCGCCTTGCTGAGATCGAACTCCCCCAGCTTCGCGAGCGCGCCCGAGTCCTTTGCCGCCAGCGCGGCATCCAACTGCTGCGCGAACTGCGCGGACTCAATTGCGGTTTTTGCTTTTGATTCGGTCATTTCACTATGATCGGCGCCCGTCTGAACATTTGTTCAGGCTTTTGTTTTGCCGGACGCCTCGCCCCCATTCGGGGACGGCGCAATCTATCACCCGGCCGGCCGGGCCGCCAGCGCGGCCCGCATTCCCGGGGCCTTTTGCGGGCCCCTCTCCAGCGCGTTGAGGCACATGTCGGACCCTGCTCCAAATCCCCAGAGCCCCGCCCGCTATTACTATGGCTGGAACATGGTCGCCCTGGCGACTGCGACCGGGCTCTTTTCGGTCGGCATCGTCTTCTATACCCACGGCGTTTTTCGCAGTTACCTGATCGAGGACTTTGGCTTTACCGCCGGCGAGACCTTCGAGGTCTACGCCCTGCACATTGCCGTGGTCGCCCTGCTCTCTTTCGCGGTGACCCCGCGCATGATCGAGCGCATCGGGGCCAAGCGCACCATTCTGATCGGGTGCTTTTGCCTCAGCCTGGGACTCTTTCTCGTCGGACTCTCACCCAACAAGCTCTTCTACTTCGTGGTGTTCGCCACGCTCATTGCCTTCGGCAACAATTGCATGGGCATGATCGCCACGCGCACCACGCTCGTCTTCTGGTTCGAGGCCCGGCGCGCGCAGGCGCTCTCGTTCGCCGCCATGGGCATCACCGCCGGCGGCATTCTGCACGTGCCGGTCACCACGTGGGTGATCGAGCACTACGGCTGGCGTGTAACCTATCAGCTACTCGGCCTTACGGTGCTCACCATGGCGCCCATCGTCGCGCTGTTCTGGAAGAACCGTCCCGAAGACATCGGTCTCGAAGGCGAGCCCGCCCACTGGAAGACAGGCTTCAAGAGCGCGCCGAGCGAAAACGCGCCCGCCATGAACAGCAAGCAGATCCTCTCCAATGGCGTATTTCTGCTCGTGGCGCTCTCGCTGGGAACGTCCTCGGCCTGCTGGAGCGTGATCCTGCAGTCGCTGGTCAGTGATTTTCGCGAACAGGGGTTCTCCCCGCATGAAGCGGCGGGCATGTTTTCGGTTCTCACGACCGTCATCCTCATCGGCAAGCCGCTCTACGGCCCGGTCGGTGACAAAATCGATCGCAAGTGGGCGATTCTCTGGACGCTGCTCATGCAGTTTGCGGCACTGGGCCTCTTTCTGCTCTCGCGTTTCTACCGCCCCTTTGCCTTCGAATTCTTCGGCACGCCGAGCGACGCGGCGCTGCTGAGCGCCATGGTGCTCTTCGGCATCGGCGTGGGCGGTTGCCAGCCGCTCTACTCGGCCTACATGGCCGACCTGTTCGGAAAGCACACCTTTGTGCGCGCCGCCGGGATTTCGGTGCCGCTGGTGATCGGCTGCCAGCTCGTGGGCTATCTCATCAACGGCATCGTCGTCGATGCCACCCAGACGCTGCTCTGGATGTGGTACGTGATGAGCGGATTCTATGTGGTCTCACTGGTATTGTTGATGCTTGTCCCGCGCGCGGGCGAGCTGGCCGAGCGCTCGCCGAGTCTCTACGAGGGATCTCTGGTCCCCAGCGCCATCGACTCCGAGCTCATCCAGGATTCCAGCAGCCACGCCGCCGACCGGCACGAGCCCTGAAGTTCCCCGCCACCTGATGCATGGGTTTGGCAAGCCAAACCCCTACCGTTGTTTGCTGGCAGATGCCGGCAGGGGCTTGGCTCGCCAAGCCCACGTCACGAACCGGCGTCGCCGCCGTCCGCCGGGTCCAGGCTCTCTCGGTAGATCTCGATCACGCTGCGCGCGTGTGTGCCGGCGCCGCCCAGTTGCAGGCGGCACTGGGCGCACTCGCTGGCGAGCGTCTGCGCGCCGGAGTCGGCAAGCGCTTTGCCGGCGCCTTGCTCGCAAAAACTCTGCGCGCGATCGAAGTTCTCCGCGCGCAGTCCCCACGCTCCGCCCATGCCGCAGCAAGTCGCGTCCAGACGCTTCACATCAAGGCCCGGCACCTGCCGGAGAAGTCGAAGCGACTCATGTTGCGTCCCCAGCGCGGCATCGACGCAGCCCTCGTGCCAGGCAATCGTTCCCTCGAGCGCGCGCGCCGGACGCGCGAGGGTTCCCGCCTCGTGCAACTTCCACAGATATTCGGCCGCACCGTGGACGCGCAGCTTTTTGAGACGCTTTGCATCTTCAAAAACATGCCGCCCATCGCGCCGGATCATCTTCACGCACGCGCTCTCGAGCATCACGATCTCGCGGCCCGACTCAGCGGCGCGTTCGAGCTGCACGAGCATGGCGCCCAGTTTCGCGCCGGCGGCATCGGCGCGCGCCGCAGCGAATTCGGGCGCGCCGCAGCAGCTCTCATGGGCAAGCAGCTCTACCTCGCAACCTGAGCGTTCGAGCGTCTCGATGAGCGCGCGGGCCTGGCCGCCATCGCACAAGCTTGCCTGGCAACCGGCGAAGACGGCCACACGCGGCGCGCCTTCGACGCCCTGCACATTGGGATGTTTCTTCCACCAGCGCGCGAGCCGCGGCTTACCGCGCGGGGGAAGCGGCGCGCGTGCATCGATGCCCGTGAGCTTCTGGAGAATTTTTCGCCCCAATGAACCCAGCAGCGCAAGCAGCCAGCCGAGCCTGCCGCGCCAGCGCGCAAGGCGGGCCACATCGCTCGACCACTTGAGCGCGCGCGGCGCGCCGGAACTCTCATGGCGCGCGCGCAGGTTCTCCCACGCGAGTTGTTCGAGTGGCAGGTCGAGGGGGCACGCGCTCTCGCAGCGGCCGCAGAAGTAGCAGTTGCCGGCAAGGGCATCCGCCTGCTGCGCGATGGCATCGAGGGGCGCGCGGCCCTCGCTGCGCTCGCGCGCCAGCGCAAACAGATCATCGAATACGGGACAGAATTCGCGGCAGATGCCGCAGCCAATGCAGGTCTCGAAGATTTCGGGAAGTGTGGCGGCCACCGCGTCGTGTGGCTGGGCGCTCATAATCGGGGCTCAGTCCCCTGCCGGGACGAGAATGCTGCGATCAAGCAGAGCTTTGAGATCGCGCAGCATGGCCAGGTCCTCGCGCGCCGATCCGTCGAGAATTGCGTAGAGGTTGCCGTGCTCGGCCACCAGCGCCAGCAGCTCGCGCTCGGAACCGGTCAGGTCGGCGCGGAATGCCTCGGGCCCCTTGTTTACGGCAAGGCGCTCGGGCATTTCCTGAAGCAGGCGGTGGTGTTCATCGAGCGAAGCAAGGCCGCCCATCACGAGCGTCGAGGTCTCGGCGTGAATGGTCTGCTCGGTGCGCAGCGAGCTCTTCTTCATGAAGCGGAACTCGCCCTTGGTCCATGCGAGCATGCGGTAGAAGGCCTTGCGCCCCTCTGACTGCCCGCATTTTGCGCCAATAATCTTTCCGGCATCGACATAGATGATGCCACTTTCGGGATCGTCGAACTCCAGCGTCCCGGTGAGCTTGGCGCTCTGCAGAAGCTGGATGAGATCCAGGAAAGAGAGCGTCGAGAGCGTGCCCTTGAGGGCCTGCGACTCGGTGATCTCGTCGAAAGGCTGGAGCTTGCTGAGAATGCCGGAGAAAAGTTCGCTCACCTCTGCAACGGAGAAAGGCTTTTGAATGAAGTGATCGTTGCCTTCGGGCGCGAAGTTGAGGTGGCGCGCCAGCGATTCGCGCACGCTCTCGTCCATGCTGGTGATGACCGCAACGGGAAATTTCTTGTTGCCGGTCTCGCGCAGCGTGCGCACCAGGGCGATGCCGTCCATGCCGGGCATCATCAGGTCGGTGAGCAGCAGGTCGATGGGCTGCTCGGCCATGTGCCTCAGCGCTTCCTCGCCGTCCCAGGCCTCCAGAACGCGCGCACCCGTGCGGCCAAGCGCCTTCTTGAGAAGCTCGTGAATGGAATCGTCGTCATCGACCAGCAGTACAGTATGCGGCATCGTCCGGCCCGCGCAGCGAAGTCCCCGTTTTCGTTGCGCAATTGTTCTGTTTCGCTACGCATGATAGCCGGAAAGCGGCCAAAAGAAAGCGCCGCCGGCGCAGTGCCCCTGGGGGACCGCGCCGGCGACGCCGGAGACAGTGACGATGGCCCCCGGCGTGTCTTGGGATGTCAGCAGGACGGGGAAGGGACGATGCCGGGGAGCCCTGCTTCCGTATCGGCATTACTCGACCGGCCGGGAAATTATTCCGGCCCCCGTACGAATTCGCCGGGGAA
>JAGRBM010000556.1 GCA_020434085.1 Chrysiogenia bacterium
GAAGCTCATCGAGATTCAGGAACGGCGCGTCACCCGCCTGGAGGGGCGATGAAGATCGAACTCCTCTGCAAGGACGAGCGAATCGTCTCGGAACTCCCCAAAGTCGATCCGCGTGTGCGGGCGATTCTGCTCGATGCCGCGTGTTTCCTCGCGGCGCGCGGATTTTCGCTCCTCGTGACATGCCTGCTGCGAACCCGCGACGAGCAGCGGGCGATCTTCGAGAGGGCAGTGCAGCTTGGTCTCAAGGAGCCCGAGCGCTCGCCGCACGAATTTGGACGCGCAGCGGACATTCGCACGATGGGAATCCCCGATGAGGTGATTGCGGAACTTGTCGCATATATCAATCTCAAATACCCCTACGACACCCCGAAGATTCAGTGCGCCATCCGTCACAACGTAGGCGGCGGCGATCATCTTCACATCCAGGTCGGCTGGCGCTCCGCAAGCATCTGGGGGATCGCGGCATGAACCCGTTGTTTGAGCAAAAAGCCGCTCTCAGCGGCCCGATTGACTGGGTGCAGGACGCTCTGGCGGCCCGCAAGGCACGCCAGGAGGTCGAGGCCGTTCTCAAGAAAGAGAAAGAGGCCGAGGAGCGCGCCCGTCAGGGGATGAGCTGGTCGCAGAAGACCGACGTGTTTCTTGGCGTCGCAAAGATCGGCGTCATCACCGTGCCGATCGCGCTGCTGGGCCTCGTCATGGCGCCCGCGCTTCTTGGCGCAGGCGAGGCGCTTCGCGGCGGCGGCGCTGCCGCCTCTGAGGGCGCCAGAATGCTCAGCTCCCTCAGAAAAAATCCCGCACCGCTCTCCTGGAGCGCAAAGCGCCGGCACCTCTTCGCGCTGCGAGATCGCTACTGGAGAGTCGCGGACGCTCCGGCGCTCAGCACTGGCGGCGGAACACCAGGGCAGTGGTTTTTCCAGGGCGTGGGGCAAGGGATCAACGACGCCTGCGTGCCCATGGAACAGTGTTTCAACAAGGGGCTCTTCAAGTCGGTCCTGCGCAACCAGGCCGAACTCACCCATGAAGCCCACGATGCAGGAAACGAGCAAAGCGAGGCCTACCACCGCGGCTACGCCGCCGGGATGAAGGCCGCCATCGAATATCTGTCAAAGCCCGCCTACGGACCGCCGCAGGTGAAACAGGAGGAATCATGAACAAGAGTGAAATCGTTCCCAGTTTGATCGAAATCCTTACCCCGATTCTCATCGCCGGGCTCACCTTTCTCTCGGCGTGGCTCGCAAAGCTCATCACCGCCAAGGTGAAAGGCGAGTATCTGCGCGGCGTGCTGGTGCGCCTGGACGAAGCCGTCTTCACGGCCGTGAAAAGCGTCGCCCAGACCTACGCCGATGCTTTGAAGAGCGCCCGTGAGGACGGGAAGCTGGAGCCCGCCGAGCGTCAGGAGGCCAAGCGCCGGGCGTTGAACGCCCTGAAGTCCTACCTCGGCACCAAGGGCATCGGCGAGCTCGGCAAGATCCTGGGGCTGGCATCCGCAAATCAGGTCGAGGAATTCCTGGCCGGCAAAGTCGAAGCCGCCGTCCACGATCTGAACCTCGTAAAAAGTGGAGGAGGCGAAGCCTCCCCTTTGGCAGTGGTGCCCGCGGGAGCTTGAGCCCCGCGGGCGAGCTTGCTCGAAGCCTCAGCGAGGTGGGCCTGCTCGCTCCAAAGAGCGGCTCGCTGGAGCTGGGGCTGCAAGGCAGGCCGGACTTTCTGGGGGGCTCGCTCGAATACCGGCACCGTGTGAGCGAGCGACTCTCGCTCTTCGCGCGGGGTAGCGGCGGCCTCATCAAAACGCAGCGTTTTGAGCCCGGCTGGCAGGCAATGGCAGGGCTCAGATTTTCCTGGTGAGAACATGGCAAAAGCAGCCAAACGAGCGGACTGGCCGCTCCTTGAATACTACCTTGATGGCGATACCTGGCTCTGGCGCGGATCGCTGCTTGGCGCCCCGGCCACGGCGGATGAATTCGCGGCGCGGATGCAGGCGGCATTTGCCGAGACCTACGAGTATCTCAGCGAAGTCCACCCCAAAGATGCCGGGAACATCCGGAGACTTACTCTTGTTTCCGGCGACGTCCTCGAAATCGAGACCGGCGGCGACGATTTCCTCCTGCAGAGCAAGGCGGGATTCCGCATTCATGTTGTGGGCCGCTACCGGCCCGCCGGCGTTGCCGATCTCTCGCGGATCGGAACGCACCGGCGCGGCCGGGCGCTGTTTCTGCCGATTCGGGACAAGGTCGCGTGGAAAGGCGCTGCGCCTCGCGACGATCTCTCGCAGGGCGCGCTCCTCTACGACGGGCTCTCGCGCGTAATCCTCTCGGCACTTCGCGGCGACGCCAATCGCCAGCATCTCTCGGCCGTTCTTTTCGAGAAAGACGGGAGCGATCTCATGGCTGTCGCCACCGACGGCCACCGCATGAGCGCGCACCGGTTTCTGGGGCTCGGCGGAAACCTCGATCCGAAGACCGCAAAGGCCCTCGTGCCCCTTCCTGCGGTGCAGGAGCTTGTGCGAAACGGGCTCAGGCGCGGGCGCGATTATGTAAGCGATGTGTTCTTCGACCTGCGGCGTGCTGGAGAGCCAGACACCTATACGTGGTCTCCCAAATCGCCCTCCGAACAGGCCTGGCAGGGCATGGTCATTGCCGACGGGACCGAGTTTCCGGTCCCGCTTCTTGATCCCGATCGCTTTCCTAACTGGTGCGCCGTGCTACCGGGCGCGGGCCAGCTCGCCTGGCAGATCGTTTTGAGTGCGCAGGAGATGGGGGACGCGCTTCAGGCGCTCGGGCAGGACTGGAAGGCGGTGTTTTCGCAGGCGAACGGCCGCGCTCCGAAGGCAAAGGATCTTCCCAGGAGCGTAGGCGGCCACCTCAGCTCTGAGGGGCTCGTCCTCTCCTACGAAGACCCGCGCGATGAGGACGCGGCCCTTGAGCGCGAAGTGTCGGGAAGCGCGGCGAAGGGGCTCAAAGGCACGCTGCCGTTCCTCGTAAACCCCAAATATCTCAAAGACGCCCTTGCCACCATGGGCGGACACTGCGTGCTCGCAGGGTTTCCCTCCGACACGGGCGGGCGGGATGGACAGCACTACATCTCGAAGCCGCTCGTTTTCTTCGACGAAGCCGGCCCGACCGAAACACTGGTCATGCCCATGTGGCCGCCGAGGTGATCCATGATTTCCGATGAACTCAAGGAGCGCCTCGATGCGCTGGCATTTGAAGAAACCACGCCGTGGTGCTCTGGCTGCAACGTGCCCGCGCCCGAGGGGCGATGCCGCCGATGCAGGAGTGACGACCTCATGCGGTATCTCAAGGGTGAGGGTGCCGACTGGGGCGTCGATTGGGTGATCCCCGTTCTGCTCCAGCATCTCTCGCCCACTGATACCGAGGAGGCCTTTGCCGACTCGGTGCGCGAGACTTATGGCGAGACCGCCCAGGTCGGCTGGGTCGAGGTCGATACGGTGGACACCATCAAGGCGATA
>JAGRBM010000557.1 GCA_020434085.1 Chrysiogenia bacterium
CTTTCGTGTCAGTGTGTTCGGTGCCGGGCTGGGACTTGCCGCGCCGATTCTCGGCATGCGCATGTTTCGCGCGGATTCGGCGCGTCGCCGCATCGTCTACGCCCTCTGGCTCACGCCGCTGGCGCTGATTCTGCTCGGGCAGAAACCCATGATGGAACTGCTGGGCTTCCGCAAGCATGTGGCAACGCGCATGGCTGCGCGCGATGCCCAGCCGCTGGTTCACGCGATCCGCTCCTACCGGACCGACCACGGTGAGCCGCCGGCGTCCCTGGGGGATCTGGTGCCCGACTACATGGAGGTCTTGCCGACACCAACGATTCGGGCCGCGATGCCTTACGAGTATTTCGTCAAGATCGAAGAACGCGGTCCCACGCAATGGTTCTTGCGCGTGCCGGTTGCCGATCGTGTTTGTTCGACAGGTGAGCGAATCGCGGAATTCAATGAATCAACGCCGTTTCTCGAGCGCGAGCATCGCACGAAAGACGGATTGCTCTCTGGCTGGACCTTCGCCTGCCCGTAGCCCTCAGAACTTCTTCTTCGAATCCAGCAGGATCGTGACCGGTCCGTCGTTGACGAGTTCCACGTCCATCATGGCCCCGAAACGACCGCCCCGGGTGGGGAGGCCTGCCTCGGCGAGCAGCTTCATGGTCAGCTCATAGAGCCGCTCGCCCTCTTCGGGCCGGGCTGCGTGGGCGAAGGAGGGGCGGGTGCCCTTCTTGGCATCGCCGAGCAGGGTGAACTGGGAGACGACCAGCACCTCGCCGCCGATGTCGGTGACCGAGCGGTTCATCTTCTCTTCGTCGTCGGCGAAGATGCGTAGCCCCGCGAGCTTGGCGGCCATCCACTGCGCGTCGGAATCGGCGTCCTCGTCGGCAACGCCCAGCAGGACGAGAAGCCCCTTGCCGATCTGTGATACCGGCTCGCCGCCGACGCTCACGCCGGCGCGACTGACTCTTTGAACAACGGCGCGCATGGGGGCTGCTTTACTCAGCACCGGATGGTTTGTAAATTGTGACCATGCAGCGCACCCGTCTCCTCCCCGTTTCCCTGTTGATTGCGATCGTCCTCACTCTGAGCGCCTGCGCGGGCGTGGGACGGATGATGGGCAAGCAGCCCCGGCGCCTGCTGTGGGTGGAGTGCCAGAACCGCAACCACACCCTGGATACACCCGAAAAAATCGACCGGCTCATCGCCGACGCAAAGGACTGGCGCGTGGACGGCCTGCTCGTGCAGGTCTACCGCAGCGGCTACGCCTGGTACGATTCGAATGTGACCGACCGCGCTCCCACGCTCGCCCAGGGCTATGACCCGCTGGCCTACGTGATCGAGCGCGCCAGCGCCGAGGGCATCGAGGTTCACGCCTGGATCAACGTTTTCTATCTGGCAGGCAATGCGCAGGCGCGCATCGTGCGCGAACTCGGACAGGACGTCATCATACGCGACAATTTTGGCAGGCCCGTAACGGCCTACGAAGACTCACGCCCGCCGGCGGTGCTCGATGAAGGCGGCAAGCCGCTGCCCGTCACCGAGGGCGGCGAGGTTCTCATCGGCACGAGCGGCGTGTGGCTCGATCCCGGCGTGCCCGAGGTGCGCACCTTCCAGCTCCAGATCGTCGATGAGCTGGCGCTGGGCTATCCCGGGCTCTCGGGCATTCATCTCGACTTCATCCGCTATCCCTATACCGTGCCGGTCCGGCCGGTCTCGCGCCTGGGGGTGGGCGTGGACTTCGGTTACGCGCCCGGCGCGCTGGCGGCCTTCGAAGAGCAGACCGGCGGCAGCGCGCCGCTGGCCAACCAGAACCTGCGCGATGCCAGCCGCTGGGATCAATGGCGACGTGAACAAGTAAGCGATTTTGTATCTCGCGCGCGGAAGCTAACGCGAGCGAAAAAGCTTGCCCTTTCCGTGGCGGCACTCGCTTGGGCCGACAGGGCCTATCTCTCGGCATTTCAGGACTGGCGCGGCTGGCTCGAGCGCGACCAGATCGATGCCGCCGTCCTGATGAATTATTCGACCGACGATGCACTGGC
>JAGRBM010000558.1 GCA_020434085.1 Chrysiogenia bacterium
GTCGAGCACAAGAAGGACGTCGTCATCCTGCTCGACTCGATCACCCGCCTGGCACGCGCCTACAACACGGTGGTTCCGCCCTCGGGCAAGATCCTCTCGGGCGGCGTGGACTCCAACGCCCTGCACAAGCCCAAGCGCTTCTTCGGCGCCGCGCGCAACATCGAAGAGGGCGGCAGCCTCACCATCATCGCCACCGCCTTGATCGACACCGGCAGCCGCATGGACGAAGTCATCTTCGAAGAGTTCAAGGGCACCGGTAACATGGAAATCGTGCTGGACCGCAAACTCGCCGACAAGCGCATCTTCCCGGCCATCGACATCAACAAGTCGGGCACCCGCAAGGAAGAACTGCTCATCGACGAGAACGACCTGCACCGCATCTGGATTCTGCGAAAGATTCTCTCGCCTCTGAACCAGATCGACGCGATGGAGTTTCTCAGCGGAAAGATGCTGGGAACCAATTCCAACAAGGATTTCATGAACTCCATGAACAAGTAACAAAAAGAGGCCGCGAAAGCGGCCTCTTTTTTATGAACTGTTTTCTTTCAAGATGGGATCGCAGTCGTGGACGTGGACGTGCACGTGCACGTGAACGATGGGGCAGGACAAAGCAGCGCTTCAGATCGAGCACGATCACGAGCACGTCCACGATCACGAATGCAGTGGCCATTCCAAGTTCAACAGCTTGCGGAAGCGAGCTTCACAGGGGGAACGAATCATGTCCGGCAAAATCGCATTCATCACCGGCGCCTCGAGCGGAATCGGCGCGGACATCGCACGGGAGCTGGCCGGGCGCGGCTGGCGGGTAGGGCTCCTTGCCCGGCGCGAGAGTGAGCTCAAGGAACTGGCCGCGCAGATCGAGGCCGCCGGCGGGCAGGCCCTGGCGCTGCCCGGTGACGTAACCAGGCAGGAAGACCTCGACGCCGCGGCGCAGAAGATCGCCGCCCACTGGGGCCCGGTGGACCTGCTTGTCGCCAACGCCGGCGTGAGCGCGAGCATCAAGCCTACCGAACGCGCGGGCAAGGTGGCCGAGCGCTGCATCAACGTGAACGTGCTGGGAGTCATTCACTCGGTCGACGCCGTCATCGAGTCCATGGCAGGGCGCGGCAGCGGCCACATCGTGGCGGTCGCGTCGCTTGCCGGGTGGAAGGGCTTGCCGGGCGAGGGCGTCTACAGCGCCAGCAAGGCCGCCGTGATTACCTACATGGAGAGCATGCGGATCAGCCTCAAGAAAAAAGGCATCCGCGTGAGCACCGTGAATCCCGGGTTTGTCGACACGCCGCTGACCGAAAAAGTGAAGTCGCCCATGCCCTTCAAATGGGACGCCGAAAAGGCGGCCAGATTCATCGTCGACGGCATCGAAGCCGGCCGCTCGGAGATCAACTTCCCGCTACCCCTGGTCGGCGCGCTGAAATTCGCCCGGCTGCTCCCCAACTTCGCCTACGACGCGGTGATGAGCCGCTTCGGGGGATTCTGATTATCAACCGCAGATAAACGCGGATAAACGCAGATAGAGAAGCAAGCAAGTTAACAGGATGGACAGGATATTCAGGATTTCAGAGTCTGATCCTGCGAATCCTGTAAATCCTGTTTAATTCTCTCTTGCCTTGATCCGCGTTCATCTGCGGTCAATTCTCTTCGCTTCCGAAAGATCCGTGTTCAAGCGAGCCCATCTGTGGTTAGAATTCCCCGATCGGGGGAAATCATGAACCTGCTCGGCACGATCCACTACAGCGCGCTTTTTGCCGCCGCGTACCTCGTCTTCCTTGTGCTGCTGGCCGCCAATGTCTCGCGGCTACGCATCCAGCACAAGGTCTCGCTGGGCGAGGGTGGCAATCGCGACCTGCGCCACGCCATCCGCGCCCACGCCAACAGCGTCGAGCACGGCGCGCCCTTCATGGCGGCCCTGCTGGTAGCCGATCTCGTGAAAGTTTCCGACCCCTGGATTCTCTGGCTGGGCGTAGCCTTCGGCGCCGCGCGCGTCCTGCACGCCGCCGGCATGTTCGACGTGGGCTTCAACTTCCGCCGCGTCGGCGCGGGCCTGACGCTGGTGGTGGAGCTTGCGCTGGCGGAGGTGATTGTTGGAGGGGTGTAGGAGAATGCTCGCTCGTCTGAGCTTGCTGGTTGCTCTCTGCCTGACGCTTGCCGGAATCTCGCCGGTAGCCGCAGGCACCCTCAAGCAGGAACAAC
>JAGRBM010000559.1 GCA_020434085.1 Chrysiogenia bacterium
CACTGGTAGACCGAGGTTGCGCCGGGCAGGCGGCTCACGCAGGCGGCCAGCCCCTCGACAACGAGCGCGTGGGCGATCTCGCGGGCGCTCTCTTCGGAGTCGGTGGTGCTCAGGGCCACGCAGGCCTCGGTGGGTGAGATGTCCATTGGTTCAATCTCCTCAAGTCAGCCTGTCATTCTGAGCGAAGCGAAGAATCGGCTGGAGCCGGCTGGGACGCGATTCTTCGCTGCGTTCAGAATGACAGCTTAGCGGAACTCCGCGCGGGAGAAAGGCCGCCCAGCGGCCAAAAACAAAACCGCCGCGCGGTGCGCGGCGGTTGGAATGAATGCGTTGGAGATGCGGCTCAGTGCTGGGTGCTGGCCAGGCGGCGCTTCATCTGGGAGAGCAGGCCGTCGAAGGAGCGCTCGCGGATGACCTTGTTGAACTGGAGCCGGTAGTTGTTGAGGAGCGAGACCTCGTCGATGATCAGGTCGTAGATCATCCAGCCCGAGCGGGGGTTCTCGTAGAGGCGGAACTCCACCTCGACCTCGTCGCCGGGGATGGTGTTGGGGGTCGCCAGCAGGGTGGGGAGCTCGGCTTCGCCGCCCTGGACCTTGGCTTCTTCAACCTCGACGCTGTACTGCTTATTGGGCTTGATCTTGTCGAGCAGCGAGATCTCGACGAGCTGCTTCAAAGTGCCGGTGAATTCATTGCGCTGGGCGGTGGTGAGCTTGTCCCAGTGGCTTGCGAGCGAGCGGCGCGCCAGCTCCACGAAATCGAAGGCGTTGGAGACTTCCTCGGCCACGATTTCCTTCTTCTTGGGCTCGGGCAGCGCCGGGTCGGAGAGGACCTTCTTTACGCGCGCCTCGCGTGCTTCCATCGTGCCGCGCGGGTCGCCCTTGGCCTGGGCCGCCGAGGCGACCACGAGCAGAGCAAGCGCCACGAGCGCGGAGGTGAGGATCTGATACAGTGATTTGCCCGCCATCATGAGAGATTTGCGTCCTTCGCGTTACAACCGGGTGTAATTCTCGCGCCTCTGGCCAATTATTCAGAGTGCGCAGCATTCTACGCAACTTCCTCGCCAGATCAACGATTTTCTTGGGATTCTTTCTAAGTGACCGAAATCACATGGAAAAAGTGTGATTTAAGTCCCCCCGCGATTCCCGGAGTCCCCCGCCAGGGGCAGCCAGGTGTAAACCGGAGGTGACAGTGGGGGGCTTGGGGTGTGACGTCAGGTTGACGGTATGAAGAGGAACTCCGATTTCCCCTCTCCCTCTGGGAGAGGGAAGAGCGCGGCGCCAGCCGTGTTCGGGAGAGGGTTTCGTGGACCGATTCGCCGCCCGGGCAGCCCCCCTCTGTCCTTTCCTTCGACTTCGCTCAGGACAGGCTCCCATCTCCCCCGCCGCCCTTCGACAGGCTCAGGCCAGGCGGGGGAGAGCAACGGGGTGGCGCGTTCCGCGCGCCTTAGAGCCAGAACTCGTCGACGCGCGCTTCCTCGGCGGCGCGGCGGGCCTCGCGGGCCCCCCGGGCGCGGATCTCGGAGATCTCGGCGGCCAGCGCTTCGCGCAGTTTATCGAGGCCCTCGCCGGTGCCTGCCGATACGAGCAGCCCGGGCCAGGGGGCCTCGCGGGATTCTTCGCTGAGCAGATCGGCCTTGTTGAAGACCGTGAGCATGGGAACATCGCCCAGCTCGAGTTCCCCCAGAATCTTGAGCACCGCCTGGCGCTGCTCGGGCCACACGGGGCTCGAGGCGTCGACCACGTGCAAGAGCAGGTCGGCGTCGCGCAGCTCTTCCAAAGTCGCGCGGAAGGCCTCGACCAGTTCCTCGGGCAACTCGCGGATGAAGCCCACCGTGTCGGAGGCCAGCACCTCGGCGGGCGTGTCGGGGAAGCGCCCCTCAAAATCTCCAAGGAACATGCGCCGCGTGGTGGGATCGAGCGTCGCAAACAATTGGTTGGCCGCCAGCGCCCCGCCGCGGGTCAGCGCATTAAAGAGCGTGCTCTTGCCGGCGTTGGTATAGCCCACCAGCGACACCAGCGGCTCGTCGTTGCGGCCGCGCGCCTTGCGGCCGAGCTGGCGGCGCTCGCCGAGCTTGCGCAGCTCGCGCTCTAAACGCGAGACCCGCTCGCGCGCGCGGCGGCGGTCGATCTCGAGCTTGCTCTCGCCCGGGCCCTGTCCGCCGATGCCGCCGGCAAGGCGCGAGAGCGCGGGGTTGCGGCCCACGAGCCGCGGCATCCGGTAGCGAAGCTGCGCCAGCTCCACCTGCAGCTTTCCATCCTTGCTGCGCGCGTGCTGGGCGAAGATGTCCAGAATGAGTTGCGTCCGGTCAATGACCCGCAGCTCCGTGGCCTCGCCCAGGTTCTTGACCTGCACCGGCGAGAGAGAGCGGTCGAAGATGATGAGGTTCGCCCCGCGGTGGAGCGCCTGGATGGAGAGCTCGTCGATGCGCCCGCGCCCGATCAGCGTCGCGGCGTCGGGGCGGCGAAGGCGGATGAGCTCGCTGCCCACCACGGCCACCCCTGCCGTCTCGGCCAGCGCCACGAGCTCGGCCTGCCGGGCCTCTGCCTCCGCGCGAGAGCGCGTGGCCAGCGTCACCAGCACGGCTCTTTCTTTGGAGCGCTGCTCCTCTTCGGGGATGAGCTGATCGGCCTGATCCGAAAGCGCGCGCTCGAGCTCTTTGACCCGCGTGTCGAAGTCCCCCTCGACGTCCTGCCAGGGGACGAGTCCCGTTCTTTGAATCTTGCCGCCGGCGGCCGTGTCCGAGACATCGTGCGCGGGCGCCGCGATCTGCGCGACCTCGATCTCGTCCGGAGACCCGCCATCTGTGATGGTGAGCGCCCCGATGGCATCGAGGCGCAGCAGCGCCAGGTCGGAGAGGTCGTCTGGATCGAGCCCGTCGCCGGCTGGGTGGGAGTGGATGAAACGGAAACCCGCCAGGCGCGCCGCCGCCACCCTCGTGCGCGAGCGATCGAACTCCGGCAGCGTGATGCGGTGCGGGCTCCCCACGCTCACCCCGCGCACCTTCCCCCGCCGATCGAGCAGCACGCCGATCTGGCGCCCGGTATCGGCCGTAATCTCGGCCAGCGAACGCAAGAGTTCGGGCCCGGCCAGCGCCGAGGGATGCGTCTTTCGCCGATAGAGGTATTCAAGCGCCTTGATCTGCGCCGGGGACAGGCCCGACTTGTTGCCTTCAATGCGGGAAATGGCTGGCTCCAGTCCTGCCCCGTTGGGGGCGGGTGTTTCTAGGATAGCCAGTCTGCTGGGGAGGGGGTAGGGGGGGGACTCGTCTGGTCGTCGTCAACGAAGTAACTGCTATCCATATCTGGATCAACGCAAAATTTATCGGAGACGACATCATCGACGGCGCAGTATCTTTTTCGTTCATGATTCTATCTAGCGCTGAATTGACACGGTCACATTGATCTTGATTTAGGTAGAATGAGTGCTCTTCCAGCCACATCTGGGGTCCGTGGCAATTTGAGCGTGTCGACTCCTCGAGCGTTTGAATCATTTTCTCAAGTTTCGATCTTTCTATTCGCTGACGCCACTGTGGAATCATGTCGACGGTATGATCATCGGAGCCCACAATGGCTAGGCGACCATTGGATGCTCCGCCGACGTATCTAACGGCCGAATTAAATCGAGCTCCGCGCGCCGGAGTGCAATTACGGTTTGCCAATCCATCTAGAATGACGCCGACGGCATGACAAGTGCCCTGCGGGTCGAGAAGGATCGCCCCATCAATGCTACTTACTCGCCGCAGCAGGCTTTCGTTCATAGATGCAGGCTCTATGCGACTGCCCTGGTTGCTTAGCCGGATTGCTTCGGTTTCAGCATCATCTGCGATTACGATCACGCAGCCGTGGTTAAGCCCTGCAGCCTCGATCACAAGTTTCCAAATGTGAGCGGCATTCGCTTCATTGCTACTAGAAAATATTCGTAAGTAATTTTCGAAGAATTGCTCTTTTTGCAAAAAAGGCTTTGGTAGCGTAGGTCGCCCAAACCTACTTTGAAGCAGGATTTGTTGATTGCACAAGAGGTCCCATTTGTAATGACCACGAAACACTATTTCGAACGTATTTTCGTCTTGGGCATTGTGTGAAGAGTCCAGTCGCCCCAATCCATAAATTCGCTCGCAATCAGCAATCAACCACATATCGCTTGATGCCATTTGGAGTAGTTTGCGCACCCATCGTTCATCGCTGAACGATACGGGCTGTTCGAGTTTGAGATCATACGTCAAGCTGCTGTTGCCCAGTGCAACGAGTAATAGGTGCCCATTCCCTTCTTTGCCTTCATAGTTCAATGCGGATATCGCATTGAAGCGTTCAAAGAGATCATAGTGAAATGTCTGGACGCCTGCGGCTAGACCCGGGACATGCATGAAACTCGAAGCGGCCGCACTCAATATCTCTTCGGGAGATTTCATGCTTTGGTTGGAGAGGCCGCGTCCGGGATCAGGCTGCGCAAGCGCGAATGTCGCAGTTTTTGCGATTTCTTTTAGTGTGCGCATCAAAAAATGGGATTCTACCGATTGGTCCTGAAACGTGACATCTTTCTTCAGCCCCGGGTAGTCTTCTAACGTTGCTTTAGGCAGCTGGATGACGGGGCATACGTAAAATTCGCCAATCGGGTAGGCAGTGCCGCAGACTGAAATGACGTCGCTGGCGTCGTCAAACGATTGAAGGGACTTCAAGATCGCGCGCGATACGGAGTCTCGCCTAATCATTTCTGGCTTGTCTTGAGTCGTTTGTGCGTCCGTGTAGAATACTGATTGCAGCG
>JAGRBM010000560.1 GCA_020434085.1 Chrysiogenia bacterium
GTGCGTCACATCCGCGATGCCGGCGCGCAGATGGGCGTGCTGAGCACCGAGGATCTCGACCCCAAATCGCTCGTCGAAAAGGCGAAGAACGCGCCGGGTCTTGTGGGCCGTGACCTCGTCAAGGAAGTCACCTGCGAGAAACCCTACGAGTGGACCGAGGGCACGTGGAAGCTGGGCGAGGGATACACCAAACCCGCGAACCTCAAGCACCACGTCGTCGCGATGGACTTCGGGATCAAGCGCAACATTCTGCGCAACCTCGTTGACGTGGGCTGCAAGGTTACCGTCGTTCCGGCAACGGCCAGCGCCGATGAAGTGCTTGCCTACAACCCCGACGGGATTTTCCTCTCGAACGGCCCCGGCGATCCCGAGGGCGTTCCCTACGCGGCCGAGACGGTTGCGAAGCTCATCGGCAAGAAGCCCATCTTTGGAATTTGCCTGGGCCACCAGATCCTCTCGCTCTCGCTGGGGGCGAAGACCTACAAGCTGAAATTCGGGCACCGCGGCGGCAACCAGCCGGTCAAGGATTTTGCCACCGGGCGGGTGGAAATCTCCTCGCAGAACCATGGCTTTGCCGTGGACCTGGACTCGCTCTCGGGCACGCCGCTTGAATCGACCCACATCAACCTGAACGATCAGACCTCCGAGGGCGTGCGCCACAAGGAGCTGCCGGTCTTCAGCGTGCAGTACCACCCGGAGGCATCGCCGGGCCCCCACGATTCGAGCTACCTGTTCGAACGCTTCGTGGAACTCATGGAGAAGAAGGCTTGAGCGACTTCGCCCCCATCGAAGACATCGGCGAGATCACCGGATCGCTGCCCGATGACGCGTGGAACGAGCTCTATGAGAAGCTCGTTCTTGAGGCCGTGCAGGGCGGCAAGGCGCCGGGCTTTGAAAAGGCGCGGGCCCACTACTTCGCACGCACGGGCGAGGTCTATGCCGACGACCAGGACTACAACCAGCGCATGAGCCTGTTCCTCGACTGGTTCATCTTCGGCTGGAAGGACGATGAGGGGCGGACGCCCGCGGAGCGGATTCTCTCCGATCCAGAGAGCGGCCTGGAGGCCCTCGCCGACCTGCAGCACTCGCTCTACGAATACCTGGGCGACAAGGGCGAGCACTTCCGCCTGCGCGACCTGATCTCGGGCGAAAAGATTTTCGTGGTGGCCGGGCCGAACTCGCCATTCCTGACCAAGGACGATCCCTTCGAGACGCGGCTCATCTCCACCTACGACGGGCTGCATCTGGTCGGTCCGGTGTGCCTGCATCCGGGTGCGGCCAAGAAAGTCATCGCCAGGCGCATCAAGGTGCTGCGCAAGGAATACAAGAAGATGCCCGAAGAGCTGCCCGCGCGCACGGAGGAGCTGCTGCTCCACCTGCGCGAGCTGCGCACCAAGGCCCAGCGTTACGCGCACGTCGATCCCGCGAAGATCTACGGCGAGGCGCTGGCCGGTTGAGTTTGTAAAAACGGATCCCACGCGTGCGGTGAAAGCGCGCGAGAAGAACAAGAAGAGACATGCCGAAGCGTACAGACATCCACAAAATCATGCTCATTGGCGCCGGACCCATCATCATCGGGCAGGCCTGTGAATTCGACTACTCGGGCACCCAGGCCTGCAAGGCGCTCAAGGAAGAGGGCTACGAGGTCGTGCTGGTCAACTCCAACCCGGCCACCATCATGACCGACCCGGAGTTTGCCGATCGCACCTACGTCGAGCCGATCACGGCCGAGGTGGTCGAGAAGATCATCGCCAAGGAGCAGCCCGACGCCCTGTTGCCCACCGTGGGCGGGCAGACCGCGCTCAACTGCGCGATGGACCTGCATCGCCTGGGTGTGCTCGAGCAGTACAATGTCGAGCTGATCGGCGCCTCGATCAAGGCCATCGAGAAGGCCGAGGACCGCGAGCTCTTCAAGGAAGCAATGGACAAGATCGGCCTGTCCATGCCCAGTGGCGGCTTTGCCAAGAACATCGAAGAAGCCTGGAAGATCGCCGACCAGGTGGGCTTCCCCGCGATCATCCGCCCTTCCTACACCCTGGGCGGCACCGGCGGCTCGGTCGTCTACAACAAGAAGGAATACGAGACGCAGGTGAAGTGGGGTCTCGAAGCCTCGCCGGTTCACGAAGTGCTGATCGAGCAGAGCATCCTGGGCTGGAAGGAATACGAGCTCGAAGTGATGCGCGATACCGCCGACAACGTGGTCATCATCTGCTCCATCGAGAACTTCGATCCCATGGGCGTGCACACCGGCGACTCCATCACCGTGGCGCCCGCGCAGACGCTCTCCGACAAGGAATACCAGCTTCTTCGCGACGCCTCGCTCAACATCATTCGCGAGATCGGCGTCGATACCGGCGGCTCGAACATCCAGTTCGGCATCAATCCCCAGAATGGCGAGATGGTGGTCATCGAGATGAACCCGCGCGTCTCGCGCTCCTCGGCGCTGGCCTCGAAGGCGACGGGCTTCCCCATTGCCAAGATCGCGGCGAAGCTCGCCGTGGGTTACAGCCTTGACGAGATTCCCAACGACATCACCCGCGAGACGCCGGCCTCCTTCGAACCGACCATCGACTACGTCGTGACGAAGATCCCGCGCTTTGCCTTCGAGAAGTTCCCGCAGGCGGACTCTACCCTGACCACCCAGATGAAGAGCGTGGGCGAGGCCATGAGCATCGGCCGCACTTTCAAGGAGAGCTTCCAGAAGGCGCTGCGCTCGCTGGAGATCGACCAGTGGGGCTTCGACAGCCCCGAAGACGATGGTTCGCTGAGTCTGGAAGAGCGCCTGCGCGTCCCCAAGGCCGAGCGCCTGTGGTGGATCGGCGAGGCCTTCCGCCGCGGAATGAGCATGGAGGAAGTCTTCGAGATCACGAAGGTGGATCCCTGGTTCCTCGGCAATATCGAGGAAATCGTTGCCGCCGAGAAGGACGTCACCGAGAACGGTGGGCTCGAGGACGCGGCACGGCTGCGCGAGCTCAAGCGCATGGGCTTTTCCGACCGGCGGCTCGCTGCGCTCTCGGGCAAGAGCGAGGAAGAGGTCCGCACGCTCCGCTACGACAACGGGATTCGCCCAGTCTACAAGCGCGTCGATACCTGCGGCGCGGAGTTCGAGGCCCACACGCCCTATCTCTATTCGACCTATGAGGACGAAGACGAAGCCGATGTCACCGACAGGGAAAAGATCATCATCCTGGGTGGTGGTCCCAATCGCATCGGCCAGGGAATCGAGTTCGACTACTGCTGCGTCCACGCCGCCTTTGCTTTGAGCGCCGACGGTTACGAGACCATCATGGTCAACTGCAATCCCGAGACGGTCTCCACCGACTATGACACCTCCGACCGGCTCTACTTCGAGCCGCTTACCCTCGAAGACGTGATGCACATCGTCGAGGCCGAAAAGCCCAAGGGCGTCATCGTGCAGTTCGGCGGGCAGACCCCGCTCAAACTGGCGGTTCCGCTCGAAAAACTCGGCGTTCCGATTCTGGGGACGAGTCCCGACGCCATCGACCGCGCCGAAGACCGGCGCCGCTTCTCCGAGGTGATCGACAAGGTCGGCCTAAAGCAGCCCGAGAACGGGACGGCGACGAGCGCCGAAGAGGCCGTCGCCATCGCCGGGGGCATCGGCTACCCGGTGCTCGTGCGTCCCTCCTACGTGCTGGGCGGACGCGCAATGGAAATCGTCTACGACGAGGCTGCCCTGCGCCGCTACATGGCGACCGCAGTGAAGGCCTCGCCCGACCATCCGGTGCTCGTTGATGCTTTCCTCGACGACGCGATCGAAGTCGACGTGGACTGTCTTTCCGATGGCAAACGCGCCGTGGTTGCCGGGCTCATGGAACACATCGAGCAGGCGGGCGTTCACTCGGGCGACAGCGCCTGCGCGATTCCGCCGTTCTCGCTCTCAAAGGAAGTGATCGAAACCATCAAGCAGCAGACCCGCGACATCGCGCTCGAACTGGGCGTCGTCGGTCTGATGAACGTGCAGTGGGCCGTCAAGGATGGTGATGTCTACGTGCTCGAAGTCAACCCGCGCGCCTCGCGCACGGTGCCGTTTGTCTCGAAGGCCAAGGGGATTCCGCTTGCCAAAATCGCTTCGCAGGTCATGGCGGGCAAGAGCCTCGATGAGCTTGGCGTGGAAGACCCCGGCAGCCCCGACCACGTGGCGGTCAAGGAAGCGGTCTTCCCCTTCATCAAGTTCCCCAATGTCGACACCATTCTGAGTCCGGAGATGAAATCCACGGGCGAGGTCATGGGGATCGATCGCGACTTCGGCACGGCCTTCTACAAAAGCCAGATTGCCGCCGGGCAGAACCTGCCGACCTCGGGAATGGTGTTCATCTCCGTGCGCGATGCCGACAAGGAAGGGATCCTGCCCCTGGCCAAACAGCTCAAGGACCTGGGTTTCGAACTCATCGGCACCGGCGGCACGGCCCGCTTCCTCAACGAAAAGGGCATCGAGACCGAGGTGGTCAACAAGGTGATGCAGGGACGCCCCCACATCGTCGACCGGATGATCTCCGGGGACATCGCCCTGGTCTTCAATACGACCCACGGGGCCAAGGCGGTGCAGGACTCCTACAGCCTTCGCCGGGCGGCCCTGGAGAACCGCATTCCCTACCAGACCACCCTGGCGGGGGCCCGGGCGGCCGTGGAGGCCATTGCCACGATCAAGAAATCAGCCTTTGGCGTTGGCGCACTTCAGGACTATCATTCCCGCAAATCCACGTAACGGCCACCAGCCCCCGGGAACTGCCGCGGCGGCGGGGTCGTTTTTGTCGTGTACTGAGCGGAGTAGCAAAAAATGGACAAGAGCCCGATGACCGTAAAGGGACATGAGGCCCTCAAAGAGGAACTCAAGCGCCTGAAAACGGTGGAGCGGCCTGCCATCATTCAGGCAATTGAAGAGGCGCGCGCTCACGGCGACCTTTCCGAAAATGCCGAATACCACGCAGCCAAGGAAAAGCAGGGCTTCAACGAGGGTCGGATCTCCGAACTCGAGGGCCGGCTTGCGAGCGCCGAGGTCATCGATCCCAAGAGCCTGAGCGGGGACCGGGTGGTCTTCGGTGCCACGGTGAAGCTGCTCAACCTCGAAACCGATGAAGAAGTCACCTACCAGATTGTCGGTCCCGACGAGGCCGACGTCAGCGCGGGGATGATCTCCCTGACCTCGCCGGTGGCGCGCGGCCTGCTGGGCAAGAGCGTGGGCGACGACGTCGCCATCCGCACGCCCAAGGGCGGGTCGGAATACGAAATCCTTGCCGTTGAGTTCGTTTAGCCTGGAGTCTTGATGTCCCCGTTGCAGCCGAGCGCCCGGTTCTCGATGCGCGCCTTACTGGCGGGCACGCTGGCGCTGTGTCTGGCAATCGGGACGGGCGCCTGCGACTCGGGCTCGAAAGAGCGCAAGCCGCTGCGTGAGCCTGTGCCGGTCACGAAAGCCCCGCCCGAACTCCCCAAGATCGTCGGCGACTCTCCGGGCAAGCTCGGCCAGGAAGTTGCCTTCAACCTGGGCAAGGCTTCCGATTACTACAACGCGCTCACTTCATTCGAAATGAAGGCCACCACCGAAGCGACAGTGGAGGGCGGCGGCGGTCCTCCGGGAAAGACCTGGCAGGAAGTGGTCGTGCGCCAGGCGCACGGCGATGACTACGATCTGAGCCTCGATCTCATCGTCGATGGCAGCAGCGAATACAACGGCCGTGCGGGATTCTCCGCAATCCGCCGCGACGGGTATTTCTATTTCAAGACCGCCGAGAGCGATCGCTACTTCCGCCGCAAGGCCAAGCCCAGCATGACGGTCTCGTACCTGGTGCCGATGGATACGATGCAGGGCTACCTGGATTTCATGCAGCACGGCGCGAAGTTCGTGATCTCCCGCGGGATGCACCTGGGGCGCCCGGCGCGCATCTACAAGATCGTCGAGGCGCTGCCCTTCGAGGAAAACCCCAGTTACAAGGGCAAGCCGGTCGCCAAGTCCGACATGCAGGGCGAGATCTGGGTGGACGAGGGCAGCGGCCTCGTCGTGAAGATCGACTTCACCATGATGCGCGAGAGCTATGACCTGGGTGCCGGTCCGCTAAAAAGCGTGCAACACGAAATGTTCGAGCTCACGAAGATCGGCGACATCGGCCCGATCTATCAACCCGAAGATTATTACGAGGGCGAGGATGAATTCTCCCCGCCGGAGATGAAGGTCCCCGCGCTGTTGGGTGACAAGTAACGCACGTCGATTCTGGGAGGAATGATGAAACGATTCGCTGTTCTGTTCGTACTGGCTTTGACGGTCCTCGCGCAGGGGTGTGTGACCCTGAACATGTTTCCGCCCGAACATCCGCTCGGCGAATACACCATCGGCGGGGACGAGAGCGCCGATGCCAAGGTGCTGGTGGTCGATGTCTCGGGCATCATTCTCGATACCGAGCAGAAGGGCCTGCTGGGCCTCACCGGGCTGGAGAACACGGCGGCAAAGGTCCGTGCGGCGCTTCGCAAGGCCGACGAGGACCGCGACATCGCGGCCGTCATCATCCGCATCAACAGCCCCGGCGGCACGGTCACGGCCTCGGACCTCATTCACTACGAGATCCGTTCCTTCCGCAACCGGCATCCGCACATCCCGGTGCATGCGATGATGCTCGATCTGGCTGCCTCTGGCGGCTACTACGTTGCCGTTTCCACCGAGAAGATCTGGGCGCATCCGACCACGGTGACCGGTTCCATCGGCGTCATCGTGCAGGGGGTGAACCTCTCGGGCCTCTTCGACAAGATCGGCATCGAGGATCAGACCATCAAGTCGGGCAAGCACAAGGACATGATGTCGCCGCTGCGTCCGCAAGATGACTCCGACCGCAAGCTCATGCAGGGCGTCGTCGATTCTCTCTATGAGCAGTTCCTGGCCCGCGTGATGGCGGGCCGTCCCGAGGCCAAGGAAGAGCGCCTTCGCGAGATCGCCGATGGCCGCGTCTATACGGCGCAGACGGCGAAGGAAGAAAAGCTCATCGACGAGATCGGCTACTTCGACGACGTGGTGGAAGGCCTGCGCCAGCAGACCGGCCGGAAGTCCCTGCGCGTGGTGACCTACCGCAACAAGGAAATTCACGACGACAATATCTACGCCCAGGCGCGCCAGAGCACGATCAGCGAGGCGACGCTCGGGCACTGGGCGTCGATGCTGCTCAGCGGACAGGTGAGCGGCGGTTCGCCGTTTCTCTATTACTGGGCGCCCGGCCTTGGCCGGTAGGGCGAACACGCTTGCGTTGACGCGCCCGTGGGCTGGATATATGTAGCGATTGGTGCGAGCCGTCCGGTGGCGGCTTGCGGGGACACCGGGGGAAAGCCATGAGCCACGCAATTCATCGTTTCTGGGCGTTCGTCGCCCTGTTTGCCATCGTTGCAACCACATCTGCCTGCGGCGGGAAGAAGGCGGTCCTAGCGCCCGAGTGGGAACAGCTCAAGCCCTCCTGCATGGCAGTGCTTCCGGTGCAGAACGAATCGACCGACGGCGAGGCCCCCGCGGTTTTCCGCCGGCTGCTTGAAGAAAAGCTTCCGGCCAAGGGCTACCGCGTTCCCCCGCGCGACTTTGTCGACAAGATTCTGA
>JAGRBM010000561.1 GCA_020434085.1 Chrysiogenia bacterium
AAGCAGTCGCGCGGGCAGCAGGGCATCGGCATCTCGGCCGCGGGCATGTACGGCCACCTGACCACGGGCAAGCCGATCACGGCGATCTCCCGCACGGCCAAGGGCAAGCCGGCCCACGCCTTCGACATCCGCATCAACACGCGCAGCAACGAGCCCGAAATCCTGCGCGACGAAGAGGTCGACTTCGACCTCGATCACGGCACCCAGGTAGAGATCGAACTCGAAGGCATCTACAAGCGCGGCAAGCGCAGCGTCGATGAGTATCTGCAGGCCACTGCCGTGGCGAACCCGCACTGCCAGGTCACCTTCATCGCGCCCGACGGGGAGAAGGCATTCTACCCGCGCGCGGCCGAGGAACTGCCCATCGAGGCGCGCGAGATCAAGCCCCACCCCCACGGCGTGGAGCTCGGCATGCTCATGAAGATCATCCAGGACACGCGCGCGCCGACGATCAAGTCCGCCCTGACCAGCGACTTCTCCCGCGTCTCCGACAAGGTATCCACCGAGCTTCTCAAGGAAGCCAACATCTCCGTGCGCAAAAAGCCCCGGGACGCCATGCCCGCCGAGATCGAGCGCCTGCACAAGATCATCCAGAAGAAGCAGCTCCTTGCGCCGCCGACCAACTGCCTCTCACCCATCGGCGAGGACCTGCTGCGCACGAGCCTGGAATCGCGCTACGAGTGCGAGCTCGTCTTCACCCGCACGCGCCGCCCGGCGGTCTACCGCGGCAACCCCTTCCAGATCGAGGTGGGTCTTGCCTACGGCGGCAAGCTGCCGGTCGATGCGCTGGCCGAGGTGTTGCGCCTGGCCAACCGCGTGCCGCTGCAATACCAGGCCAATGCCGGCGCCATCGCCAAGGCGGTCATGGGCGTGGACTGGAAGAACTACGGCCTGCAGCAGGCCCGCGGCGCCCTGCCCTCGGGCCCCATGGTCATCTGCGTGCACATCGCCAGCGCGTGGGTACCCTTCACTTCCGAGAGCAAGGAAGCGGTCGCCCACTACCCCGAGATCGTCAAGGAAATGCGCCTGGCGCTGCAGGACTGCGGCCGCGAGCTGGCCCGTCACATTCGCAGCAAGCGCCGCGCGGCCGAAGAGCTCAAGAAACGCTCCTACATCGAGAAGTACATTCCCCACATCGGCATCGCGCTCAAGGAGATCCTCGAACTCTCCGACAAGGACGAGATGAAGATCATCGAGACCCTGCGCGATACGCTGGAACGCAGCCGCACCCGCGTGCAGGTAAAGGGCAACGTGGAGCTCGCACTGGCCGAAGAACTCGACGGCTGAGCCCATTCGAGTGCAACAAAAAACGCCCCCGGATTCGGGGGCGTTTTTCTTTCTGGAATCAGGCCCTACTCGGAATCGCTCGAAGGCCCCGCTTCTGCATTTTCCTCTACCGATTCGGCAAGGTTCTCCAGCGTCTCGCGCATTTTCTTGCGCCGCGCTTCCTTCACATATTCGGGAAGCTGCTTGGCCGCCTGCACCGCTTCGACGGCGGGCAGGAACTTGGTCTGATCGGCGACCGGACCGCTGGAGCGACGATCAATGCTGAGGATTTCGCCGCGGGGCTGTCCGCCGCTGGAGACCTCGTTCACTTCGAACTCGAGCTCGTAGACGTAACCCTTCTTCATGTCGAGGACCATCTGCTTGAAGCCCTCGTCATAGTGAAGCATCACGCTGGCATAGCTGCCGTCGGTGGCCAGCATGACGACCGTATTTTCGATCCATTCATGGTGGCGACTGAATTTCAGATACATGCGGGCGAGCTTGCCCTTGGCCTCGTCGCGCGCCTTGCGGATCTGCGCCAGGTGCTTGTAATCGGGTTCGCGCGAGCCTGGCTGGTAACCCGGAGCGGCAACCGAGGTGGGCGCCTCCTCGGTTTTTTGTGCTTCCGCTGCTGCCGGCGCGGATTCGGCAGCCTCCGTCGCCGTATCGGCCGGCGCGTCGGGTGCCGGCGCCTCGGCAACGCTTCCGCTGGTCACATCGGGTGCCGGCGCATCGTCGCGATCGCTGCTGCACGCCACGGCAAACACCATGGAGAGGAGTAATATGAAAGTCCTGGCACCTGTACGCGCCATGTCCGAAGTTCCTCCGGATTCAGGGGTCTTGAGCCGGCGGCAGTATAGCCACCCGAGCCGCCGGGCTGGTAGGCTATGACCAGTCGGCGGCATGTTTATTAACAAATTCTAATAAAATTCCGCTGACGCCCCGAGGAAACCGACATTTCGTGAAGCAACTTCTTCTCATCGCCTACTACTTCCCGCCGCTCGGCGGCGGCGGCGTGCAGCGCCCGCTGCAGTGGGTACGCCACCTGCCGGCGCAGGGATGGATGCCCACGGTGCTCACTGTTGAGGCCGGTTACTGGTCGAGCCGCGACGAGAGCGGGCTCGCACGCATCCCGCCCGAGGTGCGGGTCGTGCGCACGCCGTACATCTCCGCGGTGAGCCTGCGCGAGCGCGCGCGAAAGCTGCTTCCCGCACGCTCCACCGAAAATGCGCTCGCGCCGGAAAACGATGCGGCGCCCGAGCGCAGCGCACTTCGCAGGGGCATCGTCGATGCGGTCAAGCCGCTCTGGCAGACTCCCGATGAGTTTTTCGGCTGGTATCCTTTCGCAGTGCGCGCGGCGCGGCGCCTGCTCTCCGAGCAACGCTTTCATGCCGTCCTCACCACCGCGCCGCCGTTTACCTGCCACTGGATCGGCCGGAACCTGCGCATGCGCGGCGGCCCGCCCTGGGTGTGCGATTTTCGCGATGCCTGGACGCGAATGCCGGACTACCCCCACACCAATCCCTTGCAGCTTGCGATCGAGCGAAGCATGGAGCACGCGGTGCTTCGCCGCGCCGACTGTATTCTCACGACCACCGAACCCACCGCACGCGACTTTGCAGAAATTCATCCGCCCATTGCGCCGCGCACCCACGTCATTCCCAACGGCTACGATCCCGAGCTCTACGACTTTTCCGGGCCTGACCTTTACCAGCGCTGCGAGAAGCTGCGCTTTGTTTTCACCGGCACGCAGCTTCTGGGTCAGGACCTCGCCCGCTTTGCGCAGAGCCTTCGCACGTGGATTGGAACCGATAGCGAGAAGGCCGCGTCCGTGCGCGTCACCTATGCAGGCTCCGAGGGTAGCGCGCTGAAGAGCGCTGCGGGCGATGCCACCGCGCTGATCGAAGAACTGGGCTATTTGCCGAATCTCGAAATCGCGCCACTGCAACAACGGGCCGATGTCCTGTTGTATCTGGGCTATGAGCCGAACGCCTGCGAAAGCGTCGTTCCCGGCAAGCTCTATGAATATCTGGCCGCGCGCCGGCCGGTGCTCGCGCTCACTCATCCCGGACCGGCAGCGCAGTGGATTGAACGCGCGCGCGCCGGGTGGG
>JAGRBM010000562.1 GCA_020434085.1 Chrysiogenia bacterium
ACGTCCAGGTTCACGATGTCGCTGAAGGCGCTGAGCTTCACTGCATTCGAGGGGGCTTTCAGAAACTCGTCGTCGCGACCAATGAAGAACGACACCCAGTCCTTGGGGAACAGATCGTTGAGGAACACGAAGTCACCTGTTCCCCAGGTCAGCACCTGCCGACCGGCACGCACGTCGAGCCACTTGGCCGGCGTGAACGAGATCAGTCCCTCGCGAAAGTCGATATCTGTGGACTGCGCCACCGCATCGCCGACCACATCGCCCTTGAAGCTGGCGCTGACCTGATCGCCGAAGTGCTGGAGCTCGAGCCGGAAGCGGCCTTCCCCCAGCACGAAGTCGTCATTCTGCCAGGGGTTTTCCACCGCGCGGCTGGCGCCGGCGAATTCGACGAAACCGTGGATCTCCACCGGCAGGGCCGCGCCGCCGCCGGAATCACCTCCGCCGCTTCCGCTGCCCCAGGGATCGTCTTCCCAACCATCATCCTGTGCGGCGGCCGGAGCCACCAGCGCCAGGAGCATCATCACGAAATACGGGAATGCTCGCCTCAACATCGCCGCCCCCTTATTTGCCCGCCCGGAACCAGTCCAGCGGCGGGTTGCGCAGCGAGCGCTCGGAGAAGATGTCCTCGGGAATGCCAAGGTCGTATTCGATGTTGCGGAACTCGATCACCGTGTTGCCGCCAGAGCGCAGGTCCTCGACCACCATCTTCGTCGCCGTGGGATGGCCCTGAATGTCCTGCACGCCGGAGCTCGTCATGCGGCGATAGACCTCGCCCTTGGCGTCGGAGAATTCCATCTTCACCGGCAGCAGGGTCTTCTTCTCGATCCAGATCTTGTAGCTCGCAAACTCCACCGAGCCCGGATCCTTGGGCTTGTTGAGCAGCACGTAGTGTTCACCCGTCGTCTCCACGAGCTCGTGGGTGTCTTCATCGGTGCGGCGGCCCGAGACGTCTTCATAGAAGATGTGCGAGCCCACGAAGCTGGTGCGCTTGTCGCCGGCGCTGATGCGCTTTACCAGGTCGAGGCCCGGCAGGTAGAGCCAACGGTCATCGTCACCTTTGACGTGCTTGGCCACCAGGAACACCGTGCGGCGCACATCGGCCGGGCGCGAGAAGAGCACGAGGTAGTCCTGGTCTCCGCCGTCTGCGCGGTCGCGGCGCAGAATGGTGAACTGGCGGATCTGCGTGCGCCCCTGGTTGTCGGTGATGGTCATGCGCGACTGAGAGCGCCCGTCGTTACCGGCATAGTAGGACACGTTGTTGGCCTGCCGGACGATCTCGTTGACATCCGTGAGGTCCTCGGCCGAGGCCGCCGTGGGCGCGGCGATGAGCAGTGCCGCGAGGGCACCGAAAATGGAATGATTGAACTTACGCATTGCTTTGACTCCCTTCGGAATTCGCTCCGTCTTTGAACAATAGATGTTTGAGCTGCGCCGCGATCGCCGGCAGCAGCAGCATGGTCACGGCGCTTGAGATCGCCATGATCGCCGCCAGGAAGAAGCCCACGGTAATGTAAGGGACCAGCGGCGCTGCCAGCAGCGGCAGGAAGCCGATGGCAATAACGATGGCGTTGCGCGAGATCGCGCGGCCGGGCTCTTCGAACATGAGCTCCACCGTGCGGCGCCAGTCGCCCACTTCCTTGTGAATGGCCCGCATGCGCTGGAGGAAGTGGATTGCAAAGTCCACCGAGAGCCCCAGCGTCAGCGAGCTGAGCACTGCCACGGGCATGTCGTAGTCCTTGCCCACGATTCCGATCAGGCCGTAGATCAGCGAGATGGTGATCGTCAGCGGCACCATGGCCAGCAGGCCGTAACTCAGCGAGCGGAAGAGGACGATCATCATGATGAGCACGATGATAAAGGATCCCGCCAGGGATTCGAGCATCCCCACCACCATTTCTTCCTGCCAGATGACGTTGATGTAGGTCAGTCCGGCCCAGTTGACGTCAATGCCATCCGGGGGCGGGTTCTGCGCGGTGAAGTCTTTCATCGCATCGACCACGGCGCTCATTTCGCGGTTGTCACCGCTCTTGAGCTGCACCCACACCGCCGAAGCGCGGTAGTCGGGCGTCACCATGTGCCACAGGTCGTCGGGCCGGTGCGAAGACTGGTAACTCAGCAGCGCCTGCGCCACGCCGCGGCTCGAATCGGGCAGCTTGTAGCTGGCGTCCTTGCCGTCGAGCAGCTCGCGGTAGACCGTCTTCACCACGTCGGCAATGGAGTTGGACTTGCCCACCTTGCCGCTGTCGAGCAGCGCGCTCTGGAGTTTCTCGATGTAGCGAAGCGTCTCGGGGCTCTGGAAAACCTTGGCCTGAAGCTGCGCCTTCTCGGCGAGTGCCAGCAGGTCTTCGAGGTAAGGGGCCTCGGTGTCCGAACCACCGAAGAGTGCATCATCGATCCCCAGCGAGAGCGCCGAGAGACGCTCGCCGGAGTTGCCACCCTCGGCATGGGCGATGAGATCCTTCCAGGTGCCCGAAAGGTCCACGCCTTCGGATTTTGCGCGCGCGATGACGTCGGCGGCCTGCCTCTCAAAGTTCGAGAAGACTTCGGCGTCGTCACCGGCTTCGAGCACCAGGAAGGCGTTGTAGGTGCCGGCGAAGTGCTCGTTGAGGACCTCGTCGGCCACGCGAATGCGGTGGTGTTCCTTGAACCAGCGCACCGGATTGTCGTTGATCTGAATCTTGGTAATGCCCCAGCCGCTGATTCCCAGCACCACCACGGCCGCGGCGATCAGGAGCTTGCCCCGCGAGAGAACGAACTGTCCTGCCCCGTGAAGCACGCGGCCGAGCAGTCCCTCGCCGCCGCTCTCACCACCGCCGGCGCTCAGCATCTTTTCGAGCTGCTTGTCCGAGAGGCTCACCGCATAGGCGGGAATGAAGGTGATCGTCAGCACGAAGGCGAGCGCGATGCCCAGGGCCACGAACAGGCCAAAGACCTTGACCGGCGGAATCGGCGTGAATGCCAGCGATGCAAAACCCACCGCCGAGGTCAGTGAGGTGTAGAGCATCGGCGTGAACAGGTGCCCCATGACCTCGGAGACAACCTTGCGCTTGTCGTCGCCCTTTTTGTAGTGGTCGGCGAATTCCGAGAGGATGTGCACCGAGTCCACCACCGCGATGGGCATCAGGAAGATCGGAATCATTGAGCTCATGATGTGCACGGTAAAGCCCATGCCGATGAGCAGGCCCATGGTGCTCACCACCGTGGCGATGGCCAGAAGCATGGGCGAAGTGATCAGAGAGAAGCTGCGGAAGAAGACCCACATCAGGATGAAGATGATCAGGCCCGAGAGCGGCGCGGAGATGGCCATCTGCTTGAACATCTCGACGCCGAAGGTGTCTTCGGCCACGGGGAGGCCCGTGATGTGATAGGCGTCGTCGCCGCCGAGCTGGTCGACCTCGGCCTGGATTTCCTGCGCGATGCGGTAGCTCTGGTCCTTACGCTCGATGGGCACGTAGATGGCCAGCGCCTTGCCGTCGTCGGAGACCACGCTGCCATCGAGCAGCGGCAGGTTCCGGGCGGCATCGCGCACCGCGAGGGCTTCTTCCCGGGTCTTCGGCGCTTCCTTCATCATCCACTGGAAGCGGATGGTGCCGGGCCCCTCCTGCGTGATGTTGTCCACGCTGGAAATGCTCATCACGTCCTGGCGGACAACACCGTCGATCTGCTGGATCTCTTCGGTGAGCTTCTGGACGCGCGCGAGTGATTCCGGGTTGAATACCCCGTCGGGGTCTCTATCGTTCACCACCCCGACGACGATCATGTCGTAGAGAGCGAACTGCTGCTTGACCTCGTCATGGAAGACGCGGTCGGGCTGATCATGCGGCAACATGTTCTCTGGATCTGTATCGACCGTGATTTTGGGAATCTGCGAACCCAGAATCAGTGTCACGACCGCCACGATCGCGAAGATCACGCGCGGGTGGTCGATGGAAAACTTGATGACTCGCTTCGCCATGCTTTTTTTTGCTCCGCCGGGTATTTGAACGCCCCCAGGAGGGGACTCCTGCAACTTCGACTTCAACCTAAGCACGAATATAGCAAAGACTACCCCCCAGGGGTATGATTTGGATCAGAAAGTTCGTTGGTCACATATGACTAAAGTGGTTCTCGGGCGGAGAAGTGGACCTGAGTCGGTGAAACAGAGCCAGAAAATCTCCTATAAAATCGATGGGTTAGACAGGATTGTCGAGACCGGGGGCGATTGGGAGGCGTTCGCACAGGCCAACGGCGGCGCCCATCTGGGGAAAAAATTGCTGGGGACTTCCCTGTGGAGCCACATCCAGTGCGTGGATCTGATTACCCTCTACAGGCCGCTGCTCAAACACGTGCGCGAGACCGGTGAGGCAATCCGTTTTCCGTCCCAGTGCAACTCGCCGGAGCTGATCCGCGAAGGAGAGATGCAGCTCTCCCCCCTCCCCGACGGCGGCATCGAGTTCCGCGTTCTCATTCACTCCGAGTCCCCACGGAAGAAATCCACCCAGGTCTGTCCGCAGTTCCAGGCGATCCGCGGCGTGATGGACATGTGCGACTGGTGCCTGAACGTGCGCCTCCGGGGCGAGGGACTCTGGGATAGCACGGTGGAAGCGGTTCGTAAGCAGGGGCTGCTCGCTTGTGAGTGCGTCCCCGACCTGCGGCGTGTGATCTGCCCCGAATGCAAGGGATCAATCGAGAGGGTCCCGCACTAGACCGGTCAGTCCTTTGGAAGGTCACCCGCCTTCTGCGTCATGCAGGCCTGCATGTCCGCAGCGCTGAGCCCGCGCATCTGCTCGAAGCAAACTTCGAGTCGCTCGCGCAGTTCACTGATGTTCCCGGGCCACTCGTATTCTCCGAGCGCCTTCCAGAAAGAATCGGGAAGCTGCAGCATCCGGCTGAGCTCGGGAGCGATTCTCTTGCCCAGTTCCTGCACCAGAAGCGGCAGATCTTCGGCGCGCTCGCGCAGCGGCGGCACATCGAGCCGAAGGATGGAGACGATCTGATAGAACGAGCGGCTCAGAGTCCGCTCCACAATCAGTTCCGCGGGATCGCGCTCCGTTGCATAGATCACCCAGGTATTGGCGGTCACTACCTTCCCTGACGTCTTGGTACGGTATTCACGCTGCTGATGAAAGTTGAACAGCCGTTCCTGAACCGCAAGCGGGAGCGTATCGGCGTCAGGTATATAGAGCGTCCCGCCGTCGGCATCACCGAGCAGGCCTCGATCCACACCTCCAAAGAGTGCGACCTCGATTTCGAGATCCGTCTTGCCTCGTGGGGAATAGGTGAAGAAGGGCTCGGCCTTGCGAGCACTGCGTACGTGCAGAGTACGCGCTGCCGTCGCCTTGCCGGCACCCCGTTCTCCGACGATGAATACCGTCGTAGGGGCCGCACCGGCAAAAAGATCGACGCGCGCGCGCAAGTCGCGGCTCTGTTCAGAGCTGCCCTCGCAGAGAACCGGAGAAAATCCACCCATCAATTATGCCTGCACAAGTTGCTGCGTCATTCAGGCGGTGAAAGCCCCACCGGTGGATATCACCGCCTGTCGTGTCCAAAGAGAAAGCGAAACACGAACACGATTATGTATCAATCAAGAAATAGACGGATTTGACCTGCCGCTCAACTCGCACAGTACGGAAATCCACCTGAATTCCACGAAAAAACGCCGCTCACCCGGAGACAAGCGGCGTTTTCTTACACCGTGTTCGCCCAGGGACGGCGCGCCGGTGACCTAGGGCGTGTCTTCACCCTCGAGCAATTCGAAGGGATTGCAGCCCATGTAGGTCTGATAGCCCTCCAGGTCCTGCTCGGGCAGAACCGCCTCGGAGGCGCTCTGGAACGTCACGAACCGGCCGTCGTTGGAGATCCGACCGGCAATGCAGTCGCCTTCGAGCTCGTTGCCATCGGCATCGACCGTTGTCCGCTCGATGAGGCTGCTCTCCCGGTCGAGCACGAACATATCGTTGCTCCGGTTGGTGTCGCCCGGAACAAGGTTCGTAGCGGCCGACTCAAACGCGACGTAGCGCCCGTTGTCGGAGATGCTCGGGTGCATGCTTGGACCATCGGGAGCGCGCCCGATCGTCGTGGTGCTCACCTGCGTCACGGTGGAAGTCTCGCGATCATAGAGAAATACTTCTGCGCCACCATGGGTGTTCTGGGTATCGGTCATATCCGTCGCGTCCGAGGAAAACACCACGTAACGGCCGCCGCGGGAGATCGCCGGCTCCCCGCTGTTTCCATTCGCCGGCTTGTTCTGCGGCGTGCGACTTACCAGTACGATCTCTCCGGTCTTGAGATCGGTCAACACGAGCTGCATGGTGCTCTCCCGGGTGTCGGCTTCGAGATTCTTGATCGAAGTCTGGAAGGCGATCTCATCGGCGTTGGGCGAGAGTGCGGGATCGGCGCTGGCATACTCACCGGGCTTGCCGTTGAACAGGCTCACCAGTCGAAGTCCGCCGAAGGCCTGATCCTTGATATAGATCTGCGTAACCCCGTGGGTATCGGCGCTGCTGAGCGTTGTCGCCGCACTGGTAAACGCAACAAATGCCCCGCAACCGGAAATCGATGGTTGCAGCGAGGGAGCGTTGGGCTCCACACCCTTCTCGGTGATGCTGATGCGCTTGGTATGGTTCGTGTGACGGTCACGGAAATAGATATCGGTGACTCCATTGGTATCTCCGGGTACCAGGTTGGTCGCGTCCGATTCATAAGCCAGGTAACGCGCGCACGAACTCATCACACCGTTGGTGCTCGCCCCGTTTCCCAGTTCCCCGGTGTCGTTCACGCTGATGGCCTCCGCCTTGCCCTTCTCTTTGTCGAAGAAGAAGATATCCGAGGATGAGTTTTCATCACCCTGAACAAAGTTGTCCGAGTCGCTTGCAAAGGCGGAGTAGCGCCCGTCGGCGTTGGCGATGCTGCCAAGGCTGTCGCCGTCGCCGCCCTGCCCTTCGGCGCCCTTGCTCACAAGGCTCGGCCGGGAATCAATCCCGGGATTTGAGTGCACCGTGATGGTCTTCGTAATCAGTGGCCTGGCGCCATCGACCGAGATCTCCAGTTCCACCTCACCCGTGGCGTCGATGACGACGTGATGGAAACGCGCCATCCCGTTGGTCACGGGAACACTGGTGACACCCGAGACGCCGCCGTCGCGGTCCTTGATCGTAACGGTGGCGGTCTTCGGTTCATCGTCAGTAACTCCGGCTGCCTCCATCTCTTCGACCTGAACGGCAAAGTGCCCCAGGCCGACACCCGCCTGGGCTTCGTCGGCCGGTTCCACCGCAAAAGAGAGTGCACGCACGTACTGTTCGTCTTTCGTAGCGTCAGTACACGACAGTAGCGTTATGCCCAATAGAACGACAAACACACTCGACACGCCGCGTCGCAGAAGCTCATAATGATCTGAATAGCGGCTACGGTGATCCTGACGCCCAGTAGAGGATAAATTCATAGACAACACTTCCCACCTGTTGGACAAGTAATGACGCGATGCAAAAGTCATGAGGTGCCTGAACCTCTCATTATAAACCATAATTTCGCTACATTTTCCATGACATGGGTCACCTTTGTCACTGAATTCATTAGTTCCCGTCCAGCGCGACTGGACTATCAGTGCAATTGTTCCGTGACGTACCTCCTTGTTAGTTTCGTTATTTTCTGAGATAGTTTCCTGTACACCTTTGTTCACGCACACGCACCTGTCGCGCGCTATTGCGCGCCGGAGCCGAGCATGCCCCTGTTTCGACCCGAACATCTCCCGCGTTTCATGGGCGGAACCACGTTCTCCGACAGGGCAATCCGCGAGCCCAAGCCCGCGGTCACCTTCATGGGCCACCTGGGCGATGTGCTGGCGGACTTCCCGCCGCGAGTTCTGGTTTGTGAGGATGACACCCCGTTGCGCATGCAACTGCGCAGCGTGTTCCGCGGCATTGGCTGCTGCGTCGATGCACCGGAGCTCAGCTCCAATGCTTTCCACGAGATTGAAACCGAGGACTTCGATCTGGTTCTGATGCATTTCACTCAGGCCCTTGTAGATGCCGACAGGGTGGAATTTGCCCCCTGGGCTCGAATCTCCACGCCCTTCATCCTTTTTGACGACGAGGATCGGCGGAGTGAGGCAAAGCGGCTGGGCTTCGAGGGTTTTCACCGGCTGCCCATCACGCCCGGTGATGCGCAACGAATGCTGGGACATCATGTCTACGGCGACCTGATGAAAGGGATGCACTCAATCGGTTGAATTTCGAAGGCAGGCGCAACAGCAAGGCGGGACAAGCATCGGGGAAAACCATGTCTGAGCACATCAATGGGGACGCACAAACTAAGCAGACCTCGGCACAACAAGGTATGCATTCCAAGCATGTCATCGACCGTGCGCCATCGGCCCTCTTTGCCTGCAGCGCCGAGAAAGGCCGACCCCTGCTCTATGCCAGCGAGCGCCTGGGGCACCTGACCGGCCGCCCGATTCACGAATTGCTCGCCGGCAATTGTCACCTCGACCGATTCATTGCGCGGGACGACCTCGTTCGCGTGCGCGACGCGATCAACCGGGCCCTTGGTGCGGGAAACGACTACCAGGTCTCCTACCGCCTGATCAACGAGCAGCTCAACAAGGCGAACTGGGTCATCGAGAGCGGCGCATGCTACACCGGTGCCAACGATGAGCCGACGATCCACGGGATGGTCGCTCCCTTTCATTCGCGTGCCGATCACAGCGACCTCATCGAGCACCACGCCCGATATGATTCTTCCACCGGTCTTCCGAACCGGCGCTCGCTCAAGGAGCGCGTCCAGTCGCGTATCAGCCAGATGCGGCGCGCCAACCAGCCATTTGCGATCCACTTTGTCGACATCGACCGATTCGAGCAAATCAATGAGACCTACGGCGAGTCCTGCGGCGATGAGGTGCTCAATCAGGCAGCGCTTCGCCTGCTATGCCTGTGCAGCGATGGAGATCTGGTGGCACGGATTG
>JAGRBM010000563.1 GCA_020434085.1 Chrysiogenia bacterium
ACGCGATTGGTGCGACCGGGGGCATTGGCGAGGGTGCGGCCGAACGTGATTTCGGGCCCAAAGCCGTCGGGTGACGGGGGTTTACGGGAGCCGCCTGGGGCGAGCGGTTCCCAAGTGTCGCCGCAAAAGTAGAGGATGTCGGGCCGCGGTCGGGCCAATTCTTGGGGCAGGTCCTTCCGATGGGCGCGCCCCTCCATGTTGGACTGGCCGGCGAGGATGTAGACATCCACGGGATCGGCGGTGAGTGAGACGGGACTCCCGCAGGACACGAGAGAGCCGATGATGAGAGCGACAGGTTTCATTGCAAGCAGAGGACCAGCAAGGTGGCGGCGCCAATGATGAGAGAGGTGATGATGGCGGCGAGCACCGGTCGCAGGCTCATTTTGCGCAGAACGCGAAAGTCGGTTTCGAGACCGACGGCAGCCATGCTGACGATCAGCAGAAACGACGAGATGTGACCGAACGCGTTGTGCAGGGAGAGCTCCGTGGCGACCGGGTGGTTGAACAGCGGAGTCGTCCAAGTGAACCCGAGGTCGGGAATGAAGCCTAAGGTGCGGCACAAGGCGAGGGCGAGGAAGCCTAGAATAAAACCGGGCACAAGCGCCAGTGCGCGGGCGGGGGTCATGGGCTGCCTGCACGAGGCGTGGCCCCGACGGGCGGCGAGGATACCCAGTCCAAAAGCAACGGGAGCGAGAAAACATATCCGCACGAGTTTGACCAAGGTCGCGGCCTCGCCGGCGGCAGTGCCGTGAGCGAACCCGGCCGCGATGACCTGCGGGGTCTGGTGAATCGTGAGCCCGGCCCACACTCCGTATTGGGTCGGGGACAGTTCGAGCAGGCCGGCGACCATCGGCAGGAGAAACATGGCGAACAGCCCCAGCATCACCACCGTGGCGACACCCGCCACGACCTGCTCTTCGCGGGCTTTGAGCAGCGGCGCGACGGCGAGGATGGCTGAGCCGCCGCAAATGGCGGTGCCCACGGCAAGAAGACAGCCCTCGGTGCGGTCGAGTCGCAGCACCCGGGACAAACCGTAAAACGAAAGGAAGGCGAGGGTGATGACGCCGAGGCAGAGCCCGAGTCCGAGCAGCCCCACTTGAAAAACGGAGCTGAAGTCGAGCCGGGCTCCCATGAGGACGATGGCCACGGCGAGCAGTTGTTTGGAGGAATATTTGATCCCGGCAAGAAAGCGGACGGAGGGTCGGAACAGATTGCCGACGAGCAAACCGAGGGTGATGGCCAGAACGATGGGGTCGATCGCCGGCAGGAAGCTGGCGGGTTTCGCGAGCAGGGTTCCGCAGCCAACCGATAGGGCGGCCAACCCAAATGTCAGGATCAGGCCCGCTCCCAGCCCGGAACGATGTCGACCGGGACTCTCGGCCGATTTGAAGGTCGAGGACTGGGCTTCGGATAATGTTTGAGAGTTCATATTAACAAAGAGGTAACACTAACTTAAGTAGTTATTAATAAGCTAAAAATGATTTCATAAAAATGGTCAAAATCCCCCTCTAATTCGCAGGATGAAATAAATCTCGGTATTAATGTTACCTAAGTGTTGACAAAGAATACAAGATAACAAAACAGATAATGAACAATTTAGTTTCTTATCCTAGAATTCACCATGATGACACCAGAAGAACTCCGCCAAAAGCTAACCGGGCCGATCGTCGCGATGACGACCCACTTTACCGAGGACGACCGCGTCGATGTGGAGGCAATGCAGCGGTTGACGCAGTTTTACGTGGATCAGGGGATCAAGACGGTGATTGCCGACGGGAGCACCGGCGAGTTTGCGTCCTTGTCCGAGGCAGAACGCCGGTTGGTGATCAAGACGGTGTGTGAGACCGCGGCCGGCCGGATGACTGTGATTGCCGGCACGGCATGTCCGGGCACGAAGCTGACGATCGAGCTGACGAATTACGCCGAGGAGGTGGGGGCCGACGGGGTGATGATCACGCCGCCCTACTATGGGTTTGGTGGCTTCGCGGGCCTGAAGAAGCACTATGCGGACATCGCGGCGGCGACGAAGCTGGGCATCGTCGTCTACTTCAGCGGGGCGGTGATGCACACCGTGACCAATATTCTGAACAAACCGGAGTTGATGCTGGAGTTGGTGGAAGCGGCCCAAGGTCACATCTCCGGGTTCAAGGATGCTTCGGGCAATTTCCACTTCTATCGCACCGTCTGCAAAATGCTGAAAGACAAGGTGGCGGTGATGGGCAGCAATGGCATGAGTTATTACCTCTATGCCCACCAGTTCGGCGGTCCGTGCTTCCTGACCGGACTGGGCAACATCTGGCCGAAAGTGGAACTTGAATTCGACGCCGCTTTGCAAAGCGGCGACCACGCCAAGGCTTTGGCCATCGTGAATGAAAAGGACCTGCCTTACATCAAGGCGTGCGTGGCGACCGGCTCCTACAACGGAGCGGTCAAGGCGCTGCTCGAGGCCAACGGCCTGCCGGGCGGTCACATGCGCGGCCCCTTCCTCGATCTGACGGCCAAGCAGAAAGCCGATCTGATCGGTGCCTGTCAAA
>JAGRBM010000564.1 GCA_020434085.1 Chrysiogenia bacterium
CAGCAGGAGCCAGCAACCGTGACGACCCAGTACAAGCTCGCACTTCTTCCCGGAGACGGGATCGGTCCCGAAGTCATCGAAAGTGCCGTGGAGTGCCTCCAGAAGGCCGCGCCGCTCGATGACCTGGAATTCTCGCTCACCGAGTACAAGGTCGGCGGCTGCGCCCTGGATGCCTACAAGGTTCCGCTTCGCGATGGTGATCTTGAAGAAGTGAAGAAGGCCGACAGCGTCCTGCTGGGCGCCGTTGGCGGTCCCAAGTGGGAAGGCCTCGACTACGCGATCCGTCCTGAGCGCGCGCTGCTTCGTCTTCGCGCCGAGCTCGAACTCTTTGCGAACCTTCGCCCGGCCACCGTGTTTCCCGAGACGATCGACGCCTCGGCGTTAAAGCGCGAGGTGGTCGAGGGCATCGATATCATGGTGTTGCGCGAGCTCACCGGCGGGATCTATTTCGGCACGCCCAAGGGCGTGGACACCGATCCCGACGGCAACCGCCGCGGCGTGAACACGATGGTCTACACCGAGCCCGAGATCGAGCGTATCGCCCGTCTGGCATTCGAAATGGCGCGTCAGCGTCGCGGCAAGGTGACCAGCGTGGACAAGGCTAACGTGCTCGAAGTGACCGAGCTCTGGCGCGACATCGTGACGAAGCTTCACAAGGACGAATATTCCGACGTCGAGCTCAACCACATGTACGTCGACAACGCGGCGATGCAGCTCATTCGCAACCCGCGCCAGTTTGACGTGCTGGTGACCGGCAATCTCTTTGGCGACATCCTCTCCGACGAGGCGGCCATGCTGACCGGTTCGATCGGCCTGCTTCCCAGCGCTTCGCTGGGCAAGGCGAAAGAGGGCGGGGGCCCGCGCCTTGGCATGTACGAGCCCGTGCACGGCAGCGCCCCGGACATCGCGGGGCAGGACAAGGCCAACCCCATCGCCACCGTGCTATCGGTGGCGATGATGCTGCGCTATTCCTTCGGCGTGAGCAAATCCGCCGAAGCGATCGAAAAAGCCGTTTCGAAGGTGCTGGCCGAGGGCTATCGCACCGCCGACATCGCCGAGCCCGGCGCGAAGATCGTGGGCACCAAAGAAATCGGTAAAGCCCTCGTCGACGCCATCTGATCAAGTCTTGCCAACTCTCCCGATGACAGGGATACAAGCCAAAGGTTAAGGAGTACATGAAGAAGGAAAGCTACAACGTCGCCGTCGCCGGTGCCACGGGAGCCGTGGGCCGCCAAATGCTGCAGGTGCTCGAGGAGAGGAATTTCCCCGTGGCCACTTTGAAGCCGCTCGCTTCGTCCCGCTCGGCCGGGACCACCGTCGAGTTCAAGGGCAAGGAAGTGACCGTGCAGGAGCTCACTGCCAATAGTTTTGACGACGTGGACGTGGCCCTCTTCTCTCCGGGCGGCGCTGTGAGCCAGGAGTTTGCTCCCATCGCGGGCAAGGCCGGCGCGGTCGTCATCGACAACACGAGCGCTTTCCGCATGGACCCGGATGTGCCGCTCGTCGTGCCGGAGGTCAATCCCGGCGCAATTGCCGGCTATACCAAGCGCAACATCATCGCCAACCCCAACTGCTCGACGATCCAGATGGTCGTGGCCCTCAAGCCGCTCCACGACGCCGCAAAGATCAAGCGCGTGATCGTCTCCACCTACCAGAGCGTCTCTGGCGCGGGGCAGAAGGGGATTGAGGAACTCTCAAACCAGACGAAGGATCTGCTGGCCATGAAGGAAGTGAAGTGTGAGAAGTTCGCGCACCGCATCGCCTTCAACTGCCTGCCGCACATCGATGTCTTCCAGGAAAATGGTTACACCAAGGAAGAGATGAAGATGACGCTGGAGACCAAGAAGATCCTGGGCGATGAGTCGGTGATCGTCTCCGCCACGGCGGTTCGCGTGCCCGTCTTCTACAGCCACTCGGAGTCGATCACCATCGAGACCGAGAAGAAGCTCACCGCCGATCAGGTGCGCGAGATTCTCTCGAAAGCGCCGGGCGTGATCGTCCAGGACGATCCGGCCAACAACGTCTACCCGCTCGCCAGTGAGGCGGCCGGCCACGACGAGACCTACGTAGGTCGCATCCGCGAGGACCTGGCCTTCGAAAACGGCATCACCATGTGGGTGGTGGCCGACAACATCCGCAAGGGCGCGGCTACCAACGCGGTGCAGATCGCCGAGCGGCTGATTCAGGATTACCTGTGAGCTTTGAACTCGCACCAGGAACGGGCGGCCACGAGGCCGCCCGTTTGTTATGGGCCGGGATTTTCCCGCGCCGGGCTATCGCGCCCGGGCCGGGCGTGCGCTATTGTTCGCACTCCATGAAGCGATTTTGGCAAATCGGGGCACTTGCGGCCGTCTTGGCGCTCTCTCTGGGGGTAAGCGCCGCCCGCGCCGAGCCCCAGAACGTGGCGAGCCCCATTACCCTCACCGGAGCGGTGACAACCGCCGTCTACGCCCAGGGCGCGGGCGAGGCGCAGCTCTTACTCGTCGCTGACAGCGCCAATGACCAGCTTCGCACGGTGGAAGTGCGTACCGGCAAGGAAATCACCGCCGCGGCGCTGGACCTCTCCATCGGGTGCAACCCGCAGGATCTGCTCGTCTCCGGCGGAACCCTCTATGTTGCCTGCATGGACCTCGACCTCGTTGAGCTCGTCGATGTCTCGGGCTTCGGGTTGCCGACGCCGTCACTGAGCTCACTGGAAACCGTAGACGTCGGCGATGGTCCGAGCCGCCTGCTGATCGCAGGCAACGGGGCGGACGACTACCTCATCGTACAGAACACCGCCGAGAAATCGGCCAGCGTGATCTCGCTCTCCAGCATGAATGCGCCCATCGCGATCAATGCCGACAACAGTACGGAGACCGTGGGCGCGCCGGTGAACGTGCGGCTCTGCGGCGCGGACGCCGACCCGGTAAACCGCGGCACGCCGGTCGGACTCGGTGTGGGATTTGAGCGAATCTACGCGGGCTGCGACGACGGCGTCGTCAGTTGGTTCGATCCGTTCAACAACATGAATTTCTCGCTGAGCGCGGAGATCCCGCCACTCAGCACAGGCGCTCTGACGGCGGCTTTTGGCCGGGCGGGTGAGCACGGCCTGTTCCTGCAGGCATCCGATGGCGCTCTCTACGTAATCGATCTCTCGGAAGCGGAACTCGGCGGCACTGCCATTGCGCAAGTGCTCTTTAATGACGGAAGCGACAACTACAGTGTTGCCGGCCCGGCCTCACCGCGTGGGCTGCTTACGTTCTTTGATGCGGAGACCGGCAGCCGTTGGCTGGCGTTGCTCGGCGCTGCTCGGCTTGATCTCTTCGACGTCGGTGATCTGGGTGACGTTGTTTACACGCCCCCGATGAGCCGCGCGGCTGATGCGCAACTGACCACGGGGCTCTCGAGCATCGGGGCAAACGCGGTACGCCCGGGTTTCGGTTCGGGCAATCTATTCGTGCCGACAGGTACGGCGGACATCAATGTCATTTTTGCCGGGCCGGTGCCTGCATTTGCATCGTCGGGGCTTGCGATTTCGAGCCTGGACACACCCGGGGCGAGCCCGGCTTTGCCCTTGGTTGAAACCTGTGCGGCGGATTTCCCCGGTGCGGATCTTGAGATCCCCTGGGACGCAAGCGCGAGTGAAGATGTTGCCGGTTGCTCCGCGACGCTTGCCAAGTCTCCACCCTCTGAAGCCTCGCTTACTTGTGATACGAGCACTGTGAAAACAGGTACCGCGACGGTTAACCCGGCGGATATTGCCGACGTGATCGGCAGCTCTGAAGAAGCGGCGCTGTATTTCACGCTCGAAGATGCCGAAGGGAATCCGGGGTTTGGGCAAACTTCAATCCTGCTCGATGGCGGGCGCCCGATGGCGCCCACGGGCCTTTCCGGTACTCTCATCAACGGCGTTCTCTCGCTGAGCTGGGACGTGGCGCTGGATGCAGGCGATCCGCTCGACAGCGGTGTGCGCTCCTACGTGGTGCGAATTCAGCGAAGCTCCGGCGCACCCGACATTATTCTGGATGAGATGACGGAAACATCGCTGACCGGCACGCTGCAGCAACTGGACCCCGCCGCGCCGATTCTGCTCGGGAGCGAGACGCTCACGCTGAGCGTCGCGTCCTGCGACAACGTCGGCAATGCCTCCGCGGATTTCAGCACCCCGGAAGTGCTCAGCGTTGTTCTGGTCGGTGCCGCGGCGAACGCCGGTGAAACCGGCGGCTGCGTCATTGGCTCGACCGATGCCGGGTTGCTCCCGCTGGCCCTGATGGCCGCGCTGGCGGGTTTTGCCTTGCTGTATCGGCGGAGGTCGGCGCGCCGATGATCCGTCGAATTCTCATCGTGGCGGTGCTCGTGCTGGGCATCGTGATGAGCCTTGCTCCGGGCGCGCAGGCGGGAGCGGTGAAGCGTCGGGGCGGTCCGTTTCACGTTTTCACCTCGTTCAAGGGTGGTGTCTACCTGCCGCGCGCGGACAGCAACAACCCCGGCACGCAGGATATCAAGGATATTTATGGCAAGGCCGACTACCTGCTCTCGATGCGGGTGGGCGTGGTTGCCGACGACGGCACGTTCGGCGTGCGCGGTTCCTGGACCATTCCCGGAACGCTCGCGCTCTCGGTCGAGGGCAGTTTCTATCGCGCATCGGGATCCGACATCAATTCGCCCACTACCGATCTGGTCCTTTACATGGTTCCGGTGACAGTGGGCCTTGAATACGGATTCCGCTACAGCGAGGAGCAGCTTCTCGTGCCCTATGTCGGGGTCGGATATGGCGGCGTGTATTTCCGGGAAACACTGCGCGGTCCGATCAACCAGAAGCTCGACGGCGGGCGCTTCGGCTGGAGTGCCGAGGCCGGGCTCCGTATCCTTCTCGACAGCTTCGATCGTGCGGCCGAGCGATCCTTCCAGCACTCGGTGGGCGTTACCAATACCTTCGTGGACTTTCGTATGCGCTACCAGTCGATCAATGGATTCGACACCGGATTCGACTTCACAGGCCTCGCTTTCGATGGCGGTCTCACGGTCGAGTTCTAGGCGCGCCGCGCTCATCCCCTCATGCGCAACATTGCCCTCCTGATCGAGTATGACGGCACCGCGTACGCGGGCTGGCAGATTCAGGAGAACGCGCGCACCATCCAGCAGGCGGTCGAAGAAGAGATCACGGCGCTCTGCCGCGCGCCGGTTCGCATCCATGGCGCCGGCCGCACCGATGCGGGCGTGCATGCCGAGGGGCAGGTCTGTACCTTCCAGACGGACGTCGACCTGCCGATGAGCGCATTCTCCCTGGGCCTGAACACGAAACTTCCCCCCGACGTGCGCGTGCTCGAGGCACGCAAGATGCCCGCCGAGTTCCACGCGCGCTTCAGCGCGAAACGAAAATGCTACATCTATCGCGTGCTGGCGCGTCCGGTGGGCTCGGCGCTGCTGCGCGATCGTGCCTGGCATGTGCGCCACGAAGTGGACTGGCCGGCGGTGCGGGCCGCGCTCGGCGATTTTATCGGCGAGCACGACTTTGCCGCCTTCCAGTCGAGCGGTGCGGACACGACCACCACCGTGCGCGAGATATTCAGCGCCGACTACGCGGTGCGCGGCCCCGTCCACGAATTTCGCTTCGTGGGGAGCGGATTTCTCAAGGGGCAGGTGCGCTCGATGGTCGGAACGCTCATCGAAATCGGGCTGGGAAAACTGCCCGCCGGGCACATCGAGAGCCTTCTGAGCCGCCCGGATCGGGCCGGAGCGGGCACCACGGCGCCGCCGCAGGGCCTCACCATGGCCTGGGTGGACTTCGGGGAGGGGCCCTGGGTCGCTCCCGGTGGCGGGATTTCCTCTGTAATTTCAGACATTTCTGGCTGATTTTCGGCGTTTTCCGATCCTGCTTGACACCCCCCGGTGCTGTGCTTATGATCGCGGCCTCGCTGGGGACCGGCCTGCGATCAGCGCATGCCTCTAAACCCCGGGAACGACTTGGGAAAATAGTGATGCAGACGAAAAGTACACCCTTCGCCAAGACTGGCGAGATTGAACGAAACTGGTTCCACGTCGACGCCGACGGTGAAGTGTTGGGCCGTCTTGCCACCCGGATCGCGATGGTCCTCAAGGGCAAGCACAAGCCGCAGTTCACCCCGCACATCGACACCGGTGATTTCATCGTCGTGACGAACGTCGAGAAGATCAAGCTGACCGGCAACAAGTGGGCCGACAAGATGTATTACCGCTACTCGGGTTATGTTGGCGGCCTCAAGGAGACCACGGCGGCCGAGCTTCGCGAGCGTCATCCCGAGGACATCCTGCGGCTTGCGGTGAAGCGCATGCTTCCCAACACGCCGCTGCATCGCAAGATGCTGACCAAGCTCAAGATCTACGCGGGAACCGATCACCCGCATTCGGCGCAGAAGCCCGCGCCCCTTCCCCGCTAAGCGCGGCGATACTGTAGGAGAGAGAACCCATGGCGGCTCCCAAAGCAATCCAGACCACCGGCCGGCGCAAGCGCTCGGTCGCGCGCGTTCGCCTTCTTCCCGGCGACGGCAAGATCTTCATCAACCGCAAGCCCTCGGATGAGTATCTGACCCGCGACACCGCGAAGATGATCGTCCGTCAGCCGCTGGACCTGACCAACACGAACACCAGCTTCGACATTCACGTCAACGTCCGCGGTGGCGGCATGTCGGGCCAGGCCGACGCGATCAAGCACGGGATTTCCCGCGCGCTGATCACGGCCAACCCGGAGCTCCGCGGTCCGCTCAAGAAGGCCGGCTTCCTCACCCGCGATCCTCGCGAAGTTGAGCGTAAGAAGTACGGCCAGCACAAGGCGCGCAAGAGCACCCAGTTCTCCAAGCGCTAAGTCGCACCAACACCAGCGAACTATGCAAAGGGGGCGACACACAGTCGCCCCCTTTCTTTTTGATCGAAGAGGACAAACTCATGGCAGGCAAAACACGGGTCGCCATCTGCGGAGCGACCGGCTACACGGGATTCGAGCTCATCCGGCTCCTGCTCAACCACCCCAACGTGGAAATCACCTCGCTCACCTCGCGCCAGAGTGCCGGGATGAAGATCAGCCAGGTGCTGCGCAGCGTGGCCGGCCGGTGTGAGATCGAACTGGAACAGATCGACCCGGACGCCATCTCGGAGAAAGCCGACCTCGTCTTCACCGCGCTTCCCCACAAGGAG
>JAGRBM010000565.1 GCA_020434085.1 Chrysiogenia bacterium
ACGGCACGCGCGTGATTCTCGAACAGGCCCGCCGCGACATCGGCCGCCAGTTCGGTTTCTATCCCAAGGACAAGATCGCGGTCGTGCTCTACACGCGCGTGCAATACAACCGCGCGCTTTCGGCGCCAAATTGGTCGGGCGCGCTCTTCGACGGAAAGATCCGCCTGCCCACCAAGGGCCTGGGCTCGAACGCGTTGCCGCTCAAGAACACGATTTATCACGAGTACGTACACGCCGTGATCGTGCGCATGGGCGGCGAGCGCGTGCCGAGCTGGCTGCACGAGGGGCTAGCCCAGTATTTCGAGCCCGATGAGCGCAGCTACCGCTTCTCGGACTTCGACATCGGCCGCCAGGGCGCGCTGGCCATGGGGAATCTCGAAGGTGGTTTTTCGGGGCTTCCCGACGAATACGTGGGCATCGCCTATGCGCAGTCCCAGTCCTTCGTGGGTTTCCTGATTCAGGAAAACGGCGGAATGTTCCGCATCAAGCGCCTGCTCAATGAATTCAATCAGGGCAAGGACACCCACGCCGCCCTGCAGGCGGTCTACGGCATGGACCGCAGCACTCTCGAAGAACGCTGGCGCCGCTCGCTGGAGAGGAAGATGCAACGGTGAGCACCCGCGCGCAGTCCCGGGCGCTGGTGCTCCGCCGCACCGACTGCGGGGAAGCCGATCGAATCCTGACCCTGCTGACCCGCGAGGACGGACTCATTCGCGCCATCGCCAGGAACGCGCGCGCCTCGCGCCGGCGCTTTGGCGGGGCGATCGAGCTCTTTTCGCTGGCGCGCCTGGACCTGGGCCGAAAGCGCGCGGGCAGCGAGGGGCTCGAAACCCTCAACAGCGCCGAGCAGATCGATGCCCATCTGGGCCTTCGCGCCTCGCTGGGAGCGCTGCGCGGCGCAAGCGTCATGTGCGAGGCGACCTCGCACCTCATTCACGAACACGAAGCCGTGCCCGAGCTCTTCGACCAGCTCTGCGCGGCCCTTGCCGGACTCGGCCGGGAGACTCCGCCCGAGCGGATTTGCCTGGTGGAGCTGTGGTACCTGCTCAAGCTGCTGGAGACCGCCGGCATTGCGCCGCTGCTCGAGCACTGCGTGCGCTGCGGTCGCACGCCGGACAAGTTCGCGCAGGCGCGCCTGAGTCGTGACGAGGGAGGCATCATCTGCGAACACTGCATCCCCGCCGGGGCCGAACACGGACTGCCCGCCGCCGGGGTGCGCGTCTATGGCCAGATCGCCTGTTGCCGGAGCCTGGAAGAGCTGAACGCGGTGCGCATCACCCCGGAGGGCTGCGCCCAATTGCTGGAACTGACGCGGGAATTCGTGATGAGCCGCATCGGTAGACCCCTGAAGAGCCTGGAAGGCTTCGGAAACCGCATTTGACGGGCTCTTGATGGATTGAAAAAGCCCGGGGAATTGCCTAGGTTTTGTCCGGCAGTAGGGGACTTTCAGCAAATTTACGGATCGGGCGGGCCAGAGGCCGGTATTTAGAGGGGAAGCCTTCTTCAGGTTGCCGGGCAGGCTGCGTATTCAATGTCGCAACAACAGTTCACACTGCTATCCAAGGGCACGGGCCAGGCGAAGTTCAATCTGCTGGCCTATGTCGGCGCTCCCGGCGCCGAGCCCGAGTATTGCCTCATTTTTGTCGTCACCAACGGCGGCGAAAAGATCGTCATCGAAGACGCCAAGCAGGCGCGTTGCGAAGACGTCAAGAACTACCTCATCGACATTTTCAAGCAGGACACCGCTACCACGACGCTCAGTTGTGACATGGAAGAGGGCGACCTCACGCGCGAGCGACTGGCGCGCATCTTTGCCTCGCTCGGCCGTCACACGCTGGGTCTGCCCCAGGGCACGCCGCTGGCCGGCATGGAGCGGGTCAAGAAATACCTGGTTGGTCACGAGGGCGATACCGCCTGGGGCGAGATCCTCGACAAAGTCGATCCCAACAAGAGCGTGCATCCCGAACTGGCTTCGGGAGAGCAGGCCGAACAGGCGAGCATGAGCGAACTGACCGGTCAGGCTCCTGCAGCGCAAGCGGCGCCGCCTCCACCTCCGCCCGCACCCGCAGCACAGGCCGCGCCGCCGCCACCGCCGCCGCCGCCGGCACCGGCACCGGCACCGGTCGAGGACGAGGATGAGAGCTTCGAGTCCCTGCTGGGCGGAGAAGAGGAAGAAGAAGCGCTCGCTGAACCACCGCTTCAGCGTCTTGAGAAAATCTCGGGCGTGGAGGGCAAGCTCGTCTACTTCACCTCGCGCTATTCAAAAATTCTCGATGAACTCTCCCAGGCGGCCAAAGCGGTCGGCGGTGATATCGCGCAGCTCAAGGGCGCCATTTCCACGGCGGCAAGTCAGGTAAAGAAGCTGACCAAGGACGTGACGCCGGTCCCGGCCGACTTTTTCGTGAACAAGGACTGGGCGAGCGCGAACCCCGAACTCAACACGGTGTTCGTCTACCAGCTCCACTTCAACCTTCCGGAGTATAAGGAGAAGAGCAAGAGCGAGATCGTGCGCCTGCTCTCCATGGAACTCACGCCCAGCAGCAAGCGCGAGCCCGAGTCCATCTCGGTGGAGTTTCTCTACAAGAAGCGCTTCGATCTGATGCCCGAACCCGGCGACCACCTGCGCGACCTGCTGCGCTTTCGCTTCGGCAAGGACCTCGCCCTCGAGGAGCGCTTCCCCTACATCGCACGCAAGGTCGATCTGACCAAGCTCTACTACTGCTTCAAGGACGAAAATCACCACGACCGCGTGCGGCTCACCGACATCTTCTGTTTCCGCGAGCTCGATGGACGTTCCGGAATGGTCTACGTCCCCTATGAGTATCTGGGGACCAACGTGCTGAACCGGCTGCTCAACGACTTCTTCTCCAATCCCTGGCAGGGGCAGGGCGCGCAGCCTGCGGTGTAGCGGCGCACTCTTGTTCTCAACTCTTCGAGTGAACCTGTCGTTCTGAGGGGTGCGAAGTGCCCCGAAGAATCGCGTTCACACCGTTTCCATGGGATTCTTCGCTACGCTCAGCATGACAACTTTGGGCAAATATCAGCCAGCCCACAAAGAAAAAGGCCGGCAATTTGCCGGCCTTTTTTGTAGAGCTGGTCGCTGGATCAGGCTTCGGCCGGGCGAGAGTCCGCGACCAGATCCTTGATCGAATCGCCGCTGGCCTTCATCTGCGAGAGCATGACGAGGTCTTCGCCCAGACCCTTCACCAGACGCGGATCATTGAAGATGTTGAGGTTCGGC
>JAGRBM010000566.1 GCA_020434085.1 Chrysiogenia bacterium
AGACCCCGCCCCTACATCCGATTCGTAGGGGCGGGGTCTACCCGCCCTCTTTTCAATCGATCAACTCGGCGACCACGTCGTAGACATCGGCGTCGGTGATGCGGGCGCGGCGGATGGTGCCGGCAAGTTCCTCGACGTTCATGGCGGCGATCTGGCCGTCGCGTTCGGTGGATTGCACCGAGGCGATGTGGACGATGCCGTCGATCTCGGGCGCCTGGGTGGCGAGCCGCCCGGCCAGCAGGTGCTCGGTCTCGGGATGTTCTCCGGTCACCAGAACGTCCACTTCCTTGCCGACGAGCGAGGCGCTGTGCTCGCGCGCGAATTCCTGCTGAATGCGCATGAGCGTTTCGAGCCGTTCCTGCTTCACGTCCTCGTCGATCTGGTCGGGAAGGTCGTGAGCGGGGGTTCCCTCTTCGCGCGAATAGGTGAACGCCCCCATGCGCTCGAAGCGCGCCTCGGAAACAAAATCGCAGAGCTGCTCGAATTCTTCCTGCGTCTCGCCGGGGAAGCCGACGATGAAGGTCGTGCGAAGCACGAGCTCGGGAATGTCCGAGCGCAGCCGCCCGATCAGGTCGCGCACGACCTTCTCGCGGGTGCCGCGGCGCATGAGCCTCAGCATGCGATCGGAAATGTGCTGCATCGGAATGTCGAGATAGGGCGTGATCGTGGGTTCGCTCGCAATCACTTCGAGCAGCTCGTCGGTGAACTTGTCGGGATAGTTGTAGTGCAGGCGCAGCCAGCGAAGGCCGTCGACGCGCGCGAGCTCTTTCAAAAGCTCCGAGAGCTTCGGGCGGCCGGGCAGGTCCTCGCCGTAGCTGGTGAGATCCTGCGCGATGAGGTTGATCTCCAGCGCGCCGGCCTCGCACAGGCGCCGCGCCTCGTCGAGCACCACGTCCACGGGGCGACTTCGCTGCGGTCCGCGAAGATTGGGAATCACGCAGAAGGAACACGAACGGTCGCAACCCTCAGCGATTTTCAGATACGTCGACGCGCCGCCGGTGATGAGCCGCTCGCCATAGCCCTCGAACAGGGCCTCGGGATCGGGAATGTTCTGATGGAGGCCCGGGGCATCGGCGCCGTAGAGCTCGTCGAGCACGTCGCCGATCCGGCCGAACTCGCCGGTGCCGAGAAAGCGGTCCACCTCGGGGAGTTCATTTTCAATGTCGGCGCGGAACATCTGGGGCAGGCAGCCCGTGACGAGGAGCTTTTCACAAGCGCCCTGCTGCTTGAAGCCGGCCAGCTCGAGAATCGCATCGACGGACTCTTCCTTGGCCGCCTCGATGAAGGAGCAGGTGTTGACCACGAGCACCTCGGCCTCTTCTTCGCTGGGTGCGAGCTCGTAGCCGCGCCGGCGCAGCAGGCCGAGCATCACCTCGGAGTCGACCCGGTTTTTCGGGCACCCCAGGCTGGTCAGAAAGACGCGTTTTTTCTGCTCACTCAAAATCACCACCAGTCACGCGCGCGGCGCAAAAGCACGCCGCAAGGGCTGGGAGTATGCGGATGAGAGGGGGCGGAGGCAAGGGGCGGTGTCTACCCGCCCTTCCTAGAGTTTCTGCGGGTCCACCCGGAAGAGCCCGCCCGAAGAGCCCACCAGCAGGCGGGTGCGGGAGGAATCCTCCCACTGGAGGACCCGGGCGAGCTTGCCGAACTCCAGGCGGGTGACCTCTTCGAGGGCGCCGCTCTTGCGCCGGAGCACCAGCAGCGAGCCGCCCAGGGCGTCCAGGGCGTAGAGGCGGTCGCGGCGCTCGTCGTAGAGCAGGCGGCGAAGCCCCAGCGGCGCGGCCCGCGTGCGCACGTGGGAGAAACTCTGGCGGTCCAGCTCGATGAGCTCGCCGCCGCGGCCGCGCATGGAGTTGGCGAGCCAGATTTCCTGTCCGCCGGGGTTCCAGGCGAAGTCGAAGAAACGGAAAACCGACATGGTGCTCAGCCGCACGGCGACGTTCTCGGGTTGCTGGAAGATGCGGGTCACGCGGAAATTCTCGTCGAGCTCGAGCGCGATCATGTGGGCGTACCAGGAACTCAGATACCGGCGCCCGCCAATGGGCGGGGTCAGCATGGCCGGGGCCAGCCCGTCGGTGGGCAGCTTCGCGCCCAGCGCGCGGGCCTGCGGCGCCAGCGGGTCTTCCATTGTCAGGGAGAGATCGCGCGGATCGACGCGGGCGATCTCGCCCTCGCCCTCGGCAAGCACGCGAACGGTGCCATCGCCGGCCACATCGATGAGCGAGGGATAGCCGCTGGGCCAGGTGGCTCCGCCAACGACCTGCAGGTCGGCGGGGCTGCGAAGCTCGACCATGGGCGGTTCGGCAATGGCGGTCAGGATCTGGCCGACCTCGGGAATCCAGCGCGCATCCGAGAGCGGCTTGCCCATGCCGGTGCGCCAGGCGCCGCCCGGCCGGTCGACGCGCCGGGCGACCAGCGCGGGGATCTTGCTCAGGTAGCTCCGGCGTTTCTGCCCGGCCCACAGATAGATGTCGCGATTGCCCTCGCCCGGCGCAAAAAACACGCCGGCAAGATGCGGCGCGATTCCCAGGTCATTGAGCGTCGCGGTATCGACAAGGACCTCGACCGCCGGGTGGTTTGCCGCCGGCGGCGCGGCGCCTTTTTGCAGATAAAAAAACTGCAGGTGATCGCACAGCGTGATGAGCGCGCAGATCAGGCCGAGAATGCTCATGCGCCAGAAACCCAGCGAGGGGCGATCGAAAAGGTTGTGCATCGCCGAGCGATAGAGAAGAAAGATCGTGAGAATCAGGCACGGCATCAGCCCGATGAAACCGGGCACGACGCTCAGATAAATGTAGAGGGTGAGCGAGACTCCCACCAGAATCGCCGCCAGCGAAAGGCGCAGATACTCGGGCCCCGCGCGGCGCAGGATCTTGAGCACCGCCTCGACGAAGTTGTC
>JAGRBM010000567.1 GCA_020434085.1 Chrysiogenia bacterium
CGCGCCCGGGTGGCTCGCTCTCCTACTACGAGAAAAAGGGCTTCCAGGTCGACATGGGCACGCACCTGTTCACGCGCGGGAACAAGGGGCCCCTCGGCGACTGCACCAGGCGGCTGGGGATGGGGACGCCCGTTCGTTTTCGGCACACGCGCGACACCACCTGGTTTCGCGGAATGAATCTCGACGTCGTGATGCCGGGCAGTCCCTTCCGGATGCCGCCGGCGCTGGTGAAGGGCGCGCTGCAGATGGGGATTCCGATCACCGAGTATCCCAACATGTACCGGCTCTTCCGTGACATCCTGAGCATGCGCGAGCCGGAGATCGAGCGGCTCAACCACATCACGATTGATGAGTTCATGCGCCGATATACGAAGAATGCGCACGTGCGCTCGCTCATCGGTTTCCTGCTCGGGCTCTATTTCATCCTTCCCACCTGGGAGGCATCGGCGGGCGAATCCATCTGGTGTCTGCAGCGGATGTTCAATGACTTCAACCTGAGCTACCCCGAGGGCGGCGCAGTGGCGATTCCCAAGGCCTTCCTCCAGGGCGCAGAGAGCCACGGGGCGGAAGTGCGAATGCGTTCGGGCGTGGAGAAGATCGAGGTTCGCGACGGCCGGGTGGTCGCCGTTCGGGTTCGTGGCGGCAAGCGCATCACCACCAAGGCAGTGGTCAGCACGACATCGATGAAAGACACGGTGGTTCATCTGACGGGCAGGCAGGCCTTCCCCGCGGGATATGTCCAGCGGGCCGAGGAGATCAAGGGCTCGATGATCGCGGTGCAGGCGAAGATCGGTCTGAAGAAGCGGGTCACGAAGGCAGGTTCCATCGTTGGAGGGACGCCCCTGCGCCTCAAAGGCTTCGATGACGAGCTGCTCTCCCAGGCCTTCGAGGAACTCGAAACGGGCAGGGTCCCCAGCTTCACGCCGATCTATGCGCCGGTGCCGAGCAACTACGACCCGAATCTTGCCCCCGAGGGGCACCAGCTCATCACCGCCTGCTCGGTGGCGCCCACGCTCGATGTCGAGCTGACGGACAGCCCCGAGAAGTGGATCGAGAACATGATGCGCACGCTCCACGAGATGGTGCCCGGACTCGAAGAAAACACGATCTTTTGCGACACCTTCACGGTGAAGAACACCGCCGACTGGATCGGCAAGAGCAACGGCGCAGCAGTGACGACCGGGCAGACGCCCGGCCAGGTCGGCATCAACCGGCCCGGACACCGCACCCCTGTGCGCGGCCTCTACCTGGCCGGCGACTGCGCCGGCGGACGGGGCGTCGGGACGGAACTGGCGTGCCAGAGCGGGATGGACTGCGGGGACCTGCTGGCGCAGGACCGGGCGGCCTACGTGATCTGAATATCAGAGCCCCAAAAGAAGTCGGGAGCGCGGCCCCGAAGGACCGCGCTCCCGTCATGGCAGTGTCGTGGTTGTCGGATCGGGCTGTCGGTTCAGATCATCTTGGGCATGTCGTCGATGTCGACGGTGGCCAGGGCGTAGCGGATGAGCTGGCTCTTGTTGGCCTTGGTGTGGCCCTTGGCCTTGAGCTCGGAAACCAGGCGCTCGAGGTTCTCGATGTCCTCGTTGTAGAGGCTGATGGAAACGATCTTGTAGTGCGCGGGTTTCTCGCGCGCCGGCTGGGTGCGCGGAAGCGCCTGCGGACCGCTGCGGGCGCCGCCCGCGGGACGGCCGGGATGCCGGTAAAAAGTCTGGTCCATGATGGCATCTTCTTCGGTGAGCGGGCTGGTTCCCAGGGCGACGTTCTTCTTCATAAGTCTTTCGATCCTTCTCTAAATCTCTTCAATCAGCACGCGGCCGCGCGAAGGGCGGCCTGCGAGCTGCTTTCAGCCTGGTTGAACAGGGCTTCCACCCTGCGGGTGAGCGCGGTGTAATCCTCGGCGGCCGAGGAAGTCGGCGCGTATTCGTAGATGGTCTTGCGGTGTGAGGGGGCTTCCTTGAGCCGGGTGTTCGAACGGATGGGATCGAACACTTTCTCGCCGAAGTGGGCGCGCAGGTTCGCTTCGACCTCGTGGGTGATGCGCGCGCGTGCGTCGTAGAAGGTCGGCAGCACGCCGAGCACCTCGATCGGGTGGACCAGGACTTCCTCGATGCGGCGCAGGGTCTTGAGGATCTGCTTGACGCCCACCATGGAGAGGTAGTCGCAGGCCACGGGGATGATCACGTGGTCGGCGAAGGTGAGCGCGTTCTGGTTGACGATGGAGAGCGAGGGCGCGCAATCCATGATGATGTAGTCGTAGCCCGTCAGGTTCTTGCAGCGCTCGGCCAGGATTTTCTCACGGCGGCTCGCGCCGGTGAGAATGATCTCGGCCGAGGCGACGGTTTCGTTGGAAGTGACCACGTCCAGATTGTCGCGGATCGGGACCGCCGCCTGCGAGGGGCAGAGCCCGTCGACGAGCACGTGGTAGATCGAATGTTCACCGGCGATGCCCAGCGAGACGCCCACCGAGCCCTGCGAGTCCATGTCGATGAGCAGGACGCGCTTGCCCTCCTGTGCCAGGCCCGCGGCCAGGTTTACCGAAGTGGTGGTCTTGCCGGTGCCGCCCTTCTGGTTCATCACGGCAATGCGCCGGACGGTTCGTGCCGGGGGCGCGCTCTCGAGCAGGCGGGTGCGGCAGGCAGGGCTGCATGCGTAGGCCGTGCCCCCGCCCATCTGGATGGTCTGGGCCGCCAGCGTGGGCGCAAAGGCATTGCCGCAGGCCGTGCAGGGCACTTTTGCCTGCACGGGGGCCGCGCTGCTGGCGCCAGCGGCGCGCATCCGGCAGCTCTGCGAGCAATAGGGAGCCGGGATCGCGCCATCCGCGCTTTCGAGTTGAAAGCGGAACTTGGGAACGAACTGCTTGCCGCAGACGTTGCAGTGGGGATGTGTTTGGGCCTCTTGCATGGCCGGATCTCCGCGACCGAAACAAGTAACCCTCACCAGAACTGACAGTCTCTGGCCCCGGGGGCCAAACTGACTACGTGAGGACTTATATAGCAATTCACCAACAAAATCGCAAGGTTGGCGATCCCCGCACCAGAACTGGGCCTGCGCGGCGGGCGGCGCTGAGGGCCGCAAGCGCGCTGGGCGAGCGCCGAACAGGGAAAATTTGCCCGCATCCGCGCTGGTCCCGAAGGGCGCCCCGCCGGCGGATCCGGGGCTCACTGGGGGTCACTTGTGCTAGAATTCCGGCTCGGGTAAGCAACCGGATCTTGGGCAAAATATGTGGAGGCATCGCTTTGTTTCACCACCGAATTACTACGCTCACCGCTCTCATTCTC
>JAGRBM010000568.1 GCA_020434085.1 Chrysiogenia bacterium
ATGTCGCCGCGCAACCGCAGGAACTTGTGGTCCTTCTCTTCTTGAATCCCGATGCCTTCGGCGATCTCCCTGACCGTGAAGGCCCTATCGGGCGCGGCCTCTAGGAACGCGACAATCTGGTACGGGCGTGTCCCCTCGCGCTCTCCGACCCGGCTTGGCGTGGTCTTCGCCTTGTGCGCCTGCTCTTTCAACAGGATGGTGTTGAAGGCCTCGGTCACGGTGCGACCGCGTTCCCGCTCTTTCTGCCGTAGCTTCGACACCAGCTCAGCGCGGCGAGCCTCGACCTTGTCCAATTCCCGGTAAAGGAGGTCTATCTCGTTGCTGAGGGTGATATACATCTTGTAGTCCGGCTCCATTCCTCGTTCTCCGACCCAGCCAACCACTGGTACCCTGGGTTCGGCTTGGAATTAGAGCACAAGAAACTGGTGTAAACAAGCCGGACTTCCCACTTGATGCTTGGGTGTTGTTCCATCCCCAGATTGAGACGACCGCTGATTACGCCTGATAGCAGCAGCTAACGCCTGCATAGCGGTTGCCATATATCAAGAATGCCATATGTGTAATGGTGTGTCATACTATGTCACATATCCACTGTTTTATTCGGTATCATTCGGTGTCAACCGGCGTCAGCCTGTCTTTGTGCTACAATGCCCGCCATGAGTGACGAGAAAACGCCCCAGAAGGGCGTCACAACAGATTTAGGGTTCGAGGAAGCGATCAAGCGGGCCGTGAAGGTCAAGCCCCCGAAAGAGGGCTGGGAAGCCGTGGAGCGCGAGCAGAAGGCCCCCAACCTGGGGCGGCCAGCAGAGCCGAAGAAGAAGCGCCGCTAAACCAACCTACTCACTCCATAGGGTATGACCCGGCAGGGTGCCCGAAAGTGGGGTGGGCGAGGGGCTAGCTACCGGCCTGATTGAGGACTGGGTTTGCTAGGTGCATAGTCGCCCTGATCTACCCCAACCCCCTAAAATCCCTGCATTTCTGGCCGATTCGCGGCTTGACTGCTTAAGTAAGTCACTTTAGTCTTCCAAGTAGCTTACTTAAGTTTGTTATCGTCAAGCATGCCGATTGAGCACATAGGAGTCGATGCCGGTCCCGAGGGGATTCGGCTGGTGCGCGTCGAGGCCGGGTTCGGCACGGCAGTTTTTCGTGTGTACGAGACGCATGCGCTGGTTGCCGTGCCCGAGCACGAGCACGACGAGCCCGCGGAAGAAGAGGAAGCCCCCGAACCAGGCGATGAAGAGCTGGAAGCTTCCGAAGAATCCGAGGACGAAGAAGAGGCCCCCGAACCCGAGGGCCCTGCCCCCTGGACCCGGCTCGAGGAATCCATTCAGGCCACGCTGGCCGAGCTGGCCGAGAGCGGAACCTTCGAGACGCAGTTCACCGCGACAGCGATGCACACCGGGCTGCTCACCACGCGGCTCATGTCCTTTCCCTTTACCAATCGCAAGAAACTCGACCTCGTGCTCGAACCCGAGTTCGAGAGCCTCACCCCCTTTGAAGCAGAAGACTATCTCTTCGATCACACCACCGTGCAGAGCGGCGAGGCCGGCGCGCGGCTCCAGGCCTATGCCCTGCCCCACGAGGCAATGGCGCGCTTCATCACCGGGTGTGAGAACGGCCGCTTCGACCCGCGCATCATCACGGTAACCGGCGCGGCGCTTTCCGCCCTGCCATTGGCTGTGCAGGCAAGTGCGCCGGCAGATGCTGCAGATCAGGCTGAAGAAGAATCCGACGCGCCGCCTACCGCCGAAGAGGCCTGGTATCAGCGCGAGAGCACGCCGGTCGCCGCCGATACCGAAGACGAAAAAGAGCAGAAACTCACCGGGGCGCGCGCCCTGCTTGAAGCCAACGATTGCACCGCGCTTCTGTATCTGGGCGAGGCCGAGACCGTGCTGGTGATCCTGCGCAGGGGTAGCCCCTGGCTGCTGCACGCCTCGCAGCACGCCCTTGAGCAGATTCGCGCCGACGAGGGTGTTGCGAGGGCGCTCGGTTCGGAATTGCACCGCCAGCTTCTGGGATTTGAGGCCAACCACGGTGTTCGTCCCGATCAGCTCTGGGCCCTTGGCGCAGGCGCCGCCAATGATTCGCTACTCAAAACACTCGCTGCAGCGACATCGCTCGCCTGCGAGCCCGGCAAGCTCGATCCCGAGAGCGTCGGCGAGGAAGCGGCGAAGACGCTGGAGCAGCATCCCGAAGCGGCGCTCGCCCTGGGACTTGCCTACCTGAGCGCGCGTGCGCGGCAG
>JAGRBM010000569.1 GCA_020434085.1 Chrysiogenia bacterium
AGCGGCATGCCGCCAGCTCGGCGAGCTCGCCGCCTTCGATCTGGATTACGTGGAGCAGCCGCTGCCCCCCGGCAGTGAGCGCGATCTCTCCCGTCTTCGCGACGTGCCGGTTTCCATTGCGCTCGATGAGAGCCTGCGCGATGAATCCATGGTGATGCGCGCGCTCGAAGCGGACTGGGCCGACTATTTCATTCTCAAACCCACGGTCCTTGGCGGTTTCGCACGCACGCGCGAGGTGACCGAGCGCGTGCGCGCCCATGGGAAACGCTATGTGCTGACGACGGCGCTGGCCGGTGCGACGGAGCGCCGCGCTTGCTTCGATCTGGCCTGCCTGTTGCCCGCGCCGCTTCCGGCCTGCGGGCTCAACACGGCAGGCTTCGTCGATGGCGATGGTGAGAGCGACGGGCTCTGCGTAAGCGAGGGGCGCATGGTCCCGCGGGAGATCGAAGCCCATGAACGCGCCGCTCTTTGACCTCTCGCGCTGCCCGGATGAACAGCGCGCCTTTGAATGCGGGGACGAGACCTGGAGCTATGCCGAGCTGCGCGCAAGGGTGCGCGAATGCATTGCGCGGCTTGAATCTCAAGACGTGGGGGAGGGCACTTTCGTCGCCGTGCATGCGCCTTCAGGGCCGGAGGTCGTCGTCCTCGTGCACGCTCTGTGGGCGCTCCGCGCAACCCTTGTCCCGATTAACCTCCGTTTGAGCGATGCCGAGCGCGCCGCGCAACTCGCGCGGGTGGGGCACTGTCCGCTGCTCACGCTTGCTGAGGGTGAGTGGGAGGCGGAGTGGCTCGATAACGCGCCGCTCGATTCTGTGCCCAAGGGAATGCAGCTTCTTCTATTTACCTCCGGAACGACCGGCGTGCCCAAGGGGGCGCTGCTCTCCTTCGAGGCCATTGCCGCCAGCGCCCGCGCGGCGAAGGAAGCGTTGCACTATCAACGCGACGAGCGCTGGCTCTGCTGCCTGCCGCTCTACCACGTCGCCGGGCTGAGTATCCTCTACCGCTGCGCCTTCTACGGTGCGACGCTTCTTCTACATCCGAAGTTCGATGCCGCCGCGCTCGATCATGCGGTGGACGAAGAGGGCGTCACGGCGCTCTCCCTGGTGCCCACGCAGCTTGCGGCCTGGCTCGACGTGCGCGGAGAGAATAAGGCGCCGCCAACGCTGCGCTCGGTCTTGCTCGGCGGGGCGGGGGCCTCACCGACGCTGCTCGAGCGCGTCCGAAAAGTCGGCCTGCCACTTGCGCCGTCCTTTGGAATGACCGAGACGGCCTCGCAGGTCTGCACGCTCCCTCCCGCGCAATTCGCACAAATCGACCTTGCGCGCCTCTACCTGCCCCCGCTTCCCGGGGTGGAGACGCGCGTGCGCGATGAACAGGGTTGCGATGTTCCCGCTGACACGGAAGGCGAAGTCTGGCTGCGCGGGCCGTCACTGTTCTCGGGCTATCTCTCGGACGTCGATGCGAGCAGCGCTGCGGTTGCGAGTGATGGCTGGTTTCGCACAGGCGACTGGGGAAGGCGCAATGAGAGCGGCGCCCTGATGATCGTCGAGCGCCGCAGCGACCTGATTCTCTCCGGCGGAGAGAATGTTTACCCCGCCGAGGTGGAAGCCGCGCTGGAATCGCACGCTGCGGTGGTGGAGGCGGGCGTCTTTGCACGGCCCGATGAGCGCTGGGGCAGCCGCGTTGCCGCCGCCGTGGTGCTGCGCGGGCCGGTCGATTGGGAGCAGCTCGAGGCTCACTGCCGCGAACGGCTCGCCGGATACAAGGTTCCGCGGGAGTTCTTCTCCTGCGAGGGGCTGCCGCGCACGCCGACGGGCAAACTCCAGCGCGCCAGGCTGCGCGAGCAAGCATCCTCACTCAGGCACTCCTGAAACCCTTTCACGTCCGGATCCTTCTTCGATCGGCTACACTGCGCAGAGCCCCGGTGGCGGCCAGCGCTCAGTAAGGCTGCCCGGAATCGCGAGCCATGATCGAAGTACAGATCGGTGAAATCCTTCTTGAGCTGGGAATCCTGTTCCTGGCGACGGTTGCCCTGGGCGGCTTGCTCCACCGCATCCGCATTCCGGCGATCATTGCCGCGCTGCTGGTCGCCATGGCGGCGCACTACACCCCGCTGGGCGAGCGGCTGCTCTCTGCCGAGCTCTACGGAATGTTCACCTTCCTTGCGCAACTGGGCGTTCTGTTTCTGCTGTTCTTCATCGGCGTTCAAATTGATTTTGTCGAGCTGCGTTCAATGGGCAGGGATATTCTCTGGCTGACGGTGTTTGCGACCGGGCTTCCATTTGTATTCGGTGTGCTCGCAATGTTGGGGATGGGCTATGGCTGGGGCGTTGCCCTGGTGATCGGTATGACGCGGATGCCGACGGCCGAGGCGGTGATCGTCCCGATTCTCGATGAATTCGGGCTGATTCGCACGCGTGTCGGTCGCTTCATTGTCGGCGCGGGAACGCTCGACGACGTGCTGGAGGTCGCGCTCGTCGCCATCGTTTCGGTCTGGATTGCCGAAGACGCGACAGCCGCCGGTGCCGTCGATCTGTGGGGAAAGCTCTGGCCGATTCTGGCGGGTTTGGCCGGGTTGCTCACACTCGCAGTGCTTTCCTACCGGTGGATTCTGCCGCTGCTGGCCCGATGGACTCCACGCGATGCGCGCGGCCTGGTAATGATTTCGCTGCTCACGATGTTGCTCTTCGGCGGCCTGAGCGAGCAGGCCGAACTGGGCATGGTGCTCGGGGCGATTCTGAGCGGGATCGTGATGCGGCCGACTTTTCAGAAAATCGGAATTCAGGGTGACCAGGCCATCCAGACATTTCGCCAGATGAGCTACGGCTTTCTGGGAATCGTCTTCTTCTTCTGGGTGGGAATGAGCGCCGATCTTGCCGGACTGGCGGAAAGCCCGCTGCTGGCCCTGCTGCTCTTTCTGGCGGCAAGTGCCGGGAAAATCGGCGGAACCCTGCTCATGGTGCCGATGAAGAAGATGAGCTTTCGGGAAGCGCTCACGACCGGCGTCGGGCTCGACGCGCGCCTGACAACAGAAATAGTTGTCGCCCAGATCCTCTACAGCGCAAAGCTTATCGATCTTGAGTTGTTCACCGCGCTGATCGCAGCATCTTCTGTTTCAACGCTGCTGATCCCGTTGTGGTTTACGCTGCTGGCACGGCGTTGGGGGCATGAGCTCCATGGAGAGCCGGCCGGGTTGGGAGATGAGAATGTCGCCTGAGGAAAAAGCGCCGATTCTGCTGTGCCTGGATATTGAGAGCGGAAGCGAAGACCTGGTTCGCTACGCCATGGCCGAGGCCGTGCGATCGGAACGTCCGCTGCAGGTGCTCTCCGTTCTGCCGAAGGTGCGCGGAGAGAAATCGCACGCGGGAGCCCGGGAGCGCCTGGATGCGATGGTCTCGCGCGCGGTTGAAGCGACCGGCGCAAGCGGGTCTCCGGAACTGATTGTCGAAATCTCGCACGGGCAGCGGGTTGAGGACGAGATTCTCCGCCAGATAGAGAGCCTGCAGCCTGCAATGGTGATCATGGGAAGACGCCGGCACCGCGGCAAGGAGCATATGTTCATCCAGAGCTCGACAGCCTGTGTGCTGGCCGACCTGAGCGTTCCAGTCCTGGTCGTCCCGATTCCCGCCGAAGAAAAAAAATGAGCGGCGGGGGTTGACAAGCAAGACCGACCGGTCGTATACAAAAGCCATGGCACGGCCGAGACTCAGTGAAAAGACCCGCGAGCGCCTCCTCGAAGAGGGGGTGTCGGCGTTTCTGCACAACGGTTTTCACGGAACGGGGCTCAAGGAAGTCTTGGATCGCGTGAGCGTGCCCAAGGGATCGTTTTACAACTACTTCGAGAGCAAGGAAGAGTTCGCCGCCGCGGCCATCCGCCACTATGCCGAGTGCTTCGCCCGGAAGATGGACAGGGCACTGACCGGAGCGCCCGATCCCGTGACCGGGCTGCGCCGATTTTTTGAGTCCCTGATGAAAGAGTTCAAGGCCGCCGGCTACGTGGGCGGGTGCCTGATTGCCAACCTGGGCGGGGAACTTGAAGGCAGCGATGTCTGCCGCGAAGAGCTCTCAACTGCCTTTCAGAGCTGGCGCGATGGTGTGGCCAAGGCGCTGGCCGAGGGGCAGGAACTGGGGCTCGTCCGGAAGGACGTCGACGCCGGCGAACTGGCCGACCTGCTCACCGAATCATGGGAAGGCGCGGTGATTCGCATGAAGATTGAGCGTTCTCTGGAGCCCCTGCGCCGGGTGGTCGACCGCCTGCTTGGCGACTACCTGAGACCCTGAAAAAAATTTGCCCGAATTAAAATACGACCGGTCGTATAGAAATAAACAACCCCAAGGAGAAATCACATGTCCAAAACCCCAACCATCATCATCACCGGTTCCTCGAGCGGAATCGGTCTCGACATTGCCCGCACCTTCGCCAAAGACGGTGCCAACATTGTCCTCAACGGGCGCGACCCCGACAAACTGGCCGCTGTTGCCGCGGAACTCGGCGCGCCCGATCACGTGGCGTCGGTCGCCGGAGACATCGGGGACCGTGCGACCGGCGAGGCGCTCGTCCAGACCGCCCTGGATCGTTTCGGTCGCGTCGACGTCCTCATCAACAATGCCGGCCGCTTCGGCGTCACGCCGTTCGTGGATGTCACCGAAGAAGAACTCGACGGCTTTCTGCACGGAAACCTGCGCGGCACCTATCTGACGACCCAGGCGGTGGTGCGCCAGCTCAAGAAACAGGGAGATGGCGGCAACATCGTCAACATCGGCACCGTGCTGATCGATCATCCCATCGGCAGCGTGCCGGCTTCGGCCCCGCTGGTGAGCAAGGGCGGCATTCATGCGCTCACGACGAGCCTTGCGGCCGAACTCGCACCCGACAACATTCGCGTGAACCTCGTGGCACCGGGCATGATCCGCACGCCGCTGCATGGGGATGCCGACGTGGATTCCTTCGGTGCGGTTGCGTTGCTCAGGCGCGTGGGCGAAGTGCAGGAAATCACCGAGGCGGTGCGCTACCTCATCGGCGCGCAGTTTGTGACCGGGCACATCCTGCCTGTCGATGGCGGCTTCATTTCCGGGCGCGCCTGAGGGCGGAACTGCCATGAGTGAACACACTGAGAATATCCAGCCGGGCGCGGCGGCGTATGCCGCTGTCGCCCGGGTCATGGCCCGCTACTACGAGGGGCTCTACCACGGCGATGTTGAGCTTCTCGCCGAGGTTTTTCATCCCGGAGCGACCTACGCAACGGCTTCCGGCGGGGAGCTGCTGCAACTGAATCTCGAAGCGTACTTTCCCGTCGTTTCCGGGCGCGCCTCACCCGCGACCCGCGGCGAGGCCTACAGCTACGAACTCACGTCAATCGCTTTTGCCGGATCTCACACCGCGTTGGTCCGGATGCGCTCAGCGATGCTGGGAAAACACTTCGATGACTTCCTCTCCCTGATCAAAGTCGATGGCCAGTGGCGGATCATCGCGAAGGTCTTCCACTTCGAGTTGGAGCCAACTGCCGAAGGAACCTGATATGCCATATGTGAACATCAAAATTACCCGCGAGGGTGGAACAACAGCCGAGCAGAAGGCGGCGCTGATCGCAGGCGTAACCGATGTGCTGGTGAGTGTTTTGAACAAGTCGCCCGCGACAACTTTTGTGGTGATCGATGAAGTCGAACTCGAAGACTGGGGCATTGGCGGTCTGCCGGTCGAGGAATTTCGAAGGCAGCGTTGAGCGGGCGCAATTGCCGAACCAAAAAGGAAGGGGGCGGCCGTCGGCCGCCCCCTCGTCCGGGCTATTGCAAAGCCGGCTAGTTAACGCTCAATGCGAGCTGCACATAGGCGAACTGCACGTTGTCGTTGAGCGGATACGTATGCATGTCGCCGGGCACGAACAGCCCTCCCGCGCCCTCCTCGCCGGAATTCTTGCCCGCGGGGATTGTCTTCCCCCGGGGGTGAAATTACGGTGACACGGGAGTCATTTTTGGGGGTATGATCTGGCTCAGGGGTGGCGCAGGGCACTCGATCGGGGCCGGGACCACCCCGCACGCGACGCACGAATTGACGGGGAGTTGCACATGAAATGTCTGGTTCTCGGTGGAGGGCTCGCGGGCCTGGCCTCAGCCGTCTGGTTGTCGGAAAAAGGCCATCAGGTGACCCTGCTTGAGCGCAGGGCCTCTCTGGGCGGCCGGACCATCGCAATCCCGCAGCCGGAAGTGGATGATGTGCCAGACAACGGCCAGCACGTATTCGCCAGCGGCTACGAGAATCTGTTCCGCTACCTTGAGAGTGTCGGGACGCGCCAATACGTGGAGTTCCCCGGGCAAATGTCGACCAGAATGCCAGGCGGCGAACTGCATACTGCCGGAACCTCGGGTCTCGATGGGCTTCGCACGATGATCGGCGACCTGCCGGGGGTCCACGGGCTCGACAAGCTTAGAACAGCGCTCGCGCAAGCGCGGCTGATCCGGCAGGCAATTTTTCAACCATCGTATCTCGATGACATTACTGCCGATGAATGGTTCAGGCGCATTGGCATGCCGGCTTCTGCCCGCAAGGCGCTCTGGGACGGAATCGTGATCGGCCTGACGGGTGACAAGACGGAAATCTCTTCGGCGAAAGTTCCCGCGGATCTGCTCGTCACGGGAATGCGCAAGGCCATCAAGACGCGCACGCCGGTTTCGATCGGCTACCCGACCGTGGATCTGGATACGCTGTTCATTTCAAGCGCGGAGAAAGTGTTCGCTGAAAGGGGCGTGGAGGTTCGCACCCGGACAGCCGTCCGCTGCGTCAATGTTGAGAACGGAGCCCTCAAGGGCGTGACCCTTGGCGATGGTGAAGAACTGCAAGCGGACATCGTGATCTGCGCGATCCCGGTATGGGGCATCAAGGGCATTCTCGACCAGGTGCCCGGGCACGAGAAGATCTATCGCGCCGTTGAGCACCTGACTCCCGTCCCCATTGTCAGCGTCAATCTCTATCTGGATCGGTCGATCGGCATGGAGGACTGGGGAGAAATCCTCTATGGCGGAGAGGGAGTGCTCGAGCAGGTCTGGGACCGACAGAAAATGCATGGCCGCTCTTCTGAGAACAACTGGTTCTACTCGACAACGGTCTCTGCCTCCTATGAACTGATCAAACGCACGAACAAGGAAATCGTCGCAACGCAGATGAAAACGCTGGAGCGTTACTACCCGGCGGCCAGGGGCGCCGAAGTGATTCACAGCCACGTCGTGCGAATGCCCAGGTCGACGTTCGCGCAGCGCCCGGGTACGGCAGGGGTGCGCCCGAAACAGAAAACAGCAGTGAAGGGCCTGGCAATCGCCGGCGACTGGACCGAAACGGACTGGACCACAACCATGGAAGGGGCCTGCCAGAGCGCAGCCCGTGCGGTCGAAGCCGTACTCCTATAAACGTCGCGGAATCCGGCCCTCGCGCTATAAAGAACAAGCCCGCTCAGCTGAGCGGGCTTTTCTCGATTCTGGTGGGGGCACCAGGACTCGAACCTGGAACCAGCTGATTAAGAGTCAGATGCTCTACCATTGAGCCATGCCCCCACGAACTTTTGGGTCCGTGTTTGGGTGCGTCGGGAGGGGCATTTGCTGCCCGGGACCGCAACGCGGGGCCTTTTTGTATCCGAGGCTGAGCGCCGCGTCAACCGGTCTGCGGGCGGTTTTTCCCGGTTTCTCATTTTGCGAACCGGAATTTGGCGCGCCGGGGAACGGATTTCTCATTTTGAGAGGATTCTCAGGCTGAGACTGCTTGGGGCTGGCCTTTTTCCCAAAAAATTCAAGTAATTACAGTTAGTTAGTGACTCATGCCACGCATGGCACCCTCTGTGCTCTCTTGATTGCCATCTCTCGAAGGAGAAGCAGGAGGGCAAGGAAGATGCGAAGGACTCAGCGAACCGGCAAGTGGACCCTGGCAGCCATCATCGTGGCAAGCATCCTCAGTGCGTGTTCGAGTGCGCCGCAGCAGGCGCGTCGTTTCGGCGCCGACCTCTCCGAGCGGCAGCTCGCCGGCGCGGACTATCAGAACCGCCTGCTCACTGCCGCGTCCTTCGAAGGCGCGAGCCTTCCCGAAGCAAAGTTCATGAACGCGTCGCTCAAGAGCGCGAATTTCTCCGGTGCCACACTCGCCTCGGCCAACTTCGAGCGCAGCGACATGCGGGCGGCCACTCTTCAGAACGCCGACCTGCGATTCGCCAATCTCTCTCGCTCGAACCTTCATCTGGCCGATTTCGAGAACGCAGATCTCGAACGGGCGACTCTCAAGGGCGCGAACCTCCGGTATGCGGTACTCAGCGGGGCGAACCTCCGCGGTGCCGACCTGCGCGGGGCGGACCTGACCGGTGCCGTCCTGAGCGGGGCTGATTTGCGGGGGGCGCGTCTGGAGAAGGCACGTCTGGCCGGTGCCATCGTCGTGGGGGTGATCCTCGACGAGCGCACGGCCGGTCTGGAAACTTCGCCGCTTGGGCCGGTGAGCAGCGCCGCTTCCATTGGAGCCGGCAGCGCCATCGGATTGGGAGCACTCGCGGCGCGTTGAGGGCAAAGCCCGGGGCGAGCGAGAGGTCGCTCGCACTCGGCACGTTTGGTGGTGTGGGTTGGCCCGGTCTCGAAAGAGCCGGGCCGCTTCATTTGCGTGAATGGGCCCGGAGCAGGCCCTCTGCAGGCGCAGCGGCCGGTTTACTTTCCCGGGGCTCCAAGATACCCTCGCGGCTCCTGAAAACCTGCTTGATCTCAAGCATTTGGCCGCCGCAACCGGTCGGCCCACATTGGACAGTCCATGAGCGAAGAAAACGAAGAAACCCCAGAGACACCCGAGCCCCAGGCCCAACAGGCAGCACCCGAGGCCCCCGCGCCGGAGTCTTCCGAAGAACCCCATCCCTTTGACATGAGCGAGCGCCGCGACTTCGGCGTCATCCTCGGCCTCATTGCCATTGTGGCCATCATCGCCGCTGCGGCCGTGGTGTTCCTGCGCCAGGGCGGCCCCACCGGGGCGCGCTCCTCGGAGACCGCCTTTGCCGATGACATCATCGCACGGGTGGGCGATCGCGACGTTCCCATGCAGGACTTCAAGATCTGGCTGGCCTCGCTGCCGCAGAGTGTGCACATGCAGCTTGGCTCACCCGAGGGCCGGCGCGGCATCCTGCAGCAGTATCTCAACCGGGTGGCCATGGACGAATACTCGCGCCAGCAGGGTGTTTACGAAACCGAGGCATTCAAGGAAGAATACGAGCGCGCGCGCGACATGTTCGCCGTGCGCGAGCTGGTCGACGAGACGTTCAAGGCCCAGGCCTCCGAGGATGACCTGCGTGACTTCCACAAGAAGCACAAGGAACAGTTCCCCAAACCGTTCAACGATCCCAGCCAGCGTTACCAGCTCATTGAAGAATATCGTCGGAACATTGTTTCGCAGTTTGCCGACACCTTTCTCAAGAGCGTGACCGTGCAGAAGGCCGAGAATTTCACCGAGCCGGTGATCGCAAAGATCATCTACACCGAGGATGAGAGCGACACCATCACGCTCGAAGACTGGGAAACCGAACTCTCGGCGCTGAGCAGCGAGGACCAGCGCTGGTCGCGCACCCCGCAGGGGCGTGAAGAACTGCTCCAGCGACTGCTGCGTCGCAAAGCCCTGGCCCGCATTGCCCAGGCCCGCGATTTCGGCAAGCGCCCGAGCGTCGAAGCCTCGCTCCAGGAAATCCGGCCTCACATTGCGGCCAAGGTCCTGGCGATGGACGAACTCAAGGACGTTGACCCCATCGTGGACGAAGAGATCAAGAACAATCGCGAGGCCTACGAAGAGTCGCGCATGGAGATCGCGCACATCATGATCCGCGTTGGCGCCGACGCATCGGGCTCGCAGGTCGCGACGGCAGAGGCAAAGATCAAGGATCTCTATGACCAGATTCTCAAGGGCGCGGACTTTGCCAAGCTGGCAAAGGAGAATTCCGAGGATCCCAACACGGCGCCCGAGGGCGGCAAGGTCGGTGAAGTGGGCAAGGGCGAGCTCGTTCGCCCGATGGCGGAGGCGGCCTTCGCGCTCAAGGAGGGCGAAGTCAGCCAGCCGGTGCGCACGATGTTCGGTTTCCATCTGATCAAGGCGCTCAGCAACCCGCACACGGAATACGACGAGGGCGTGGCGCGCGCCATGGCGCGTCGCCGCATCATGGAAGGTGCGATCGATACGAAGGTCGGCGACATCGTCACGAAGATGAACGTGGCCATCAACGACCCGCTCATTGATGGTTGGGACCCGGTCAGCCAGTTCCTGGAACAGCAGGCCCAGGCCGCGCAGGCAGGCCCGATGCAGGGCGGCGATCAGCCCGCCGCGCCGCCGGCGCCGCAATGATTCGATATTGGTGAACGAAAAAGGCCTCCCTTTGGGAGGCCTTTTTTATTGGCGTGATTGTTCAGAAAAGCACTTCGTAGGCGCGGGTGGGGTCCTTGCCCTTGAGTTTGAGCAGCCCCACGTCCTTGGTCTTGAACAGGCCCTCGACGAGCTGCTTGGTGCGCTCGCCGATGAGCAGCCCGTTCTGGGGCGCTACGCTCTCCAGGCGCTGCGCGGTGTTCACCGTATCGCCGAGCACGGTGTACTCAAGGCGCGTCGAGGAACCGATGTTCCCCACAACGACGGGGCCGGTATTGATGCCGATGCGGATCTTGAAGTGCTTCGATTCATCGAGCTTGGTGAGGTAATCCTGCAGCGCCTGGATCTGCTCGATGGCGCTCTGCACGGCAAGGGCGGCATCGTTCTGGTGCTGCACCGGCGCGCCATAGATGGCCATGATCGCATCGCCGATGAACTTGTTGACCGATCCCTTGTGGCGAAAAATCACGCGGGTCATTTCCTCGAAGTAGCCGTTGAGGATGAAGGCGATGTCGGAGGCGCTAAAACGTGTGCTCATGCTCGTAAAGCCGCAGATGTCGCTGAAGAGAATCGTGGCTTCGGCCTCGCGCACGCCCAGGGCACTGCGCTCGTTTTCTTCGGACTGTTGCATGAGCATCTCCACCACGTCGGGGGAGTGATACATCTCGAGATTGGAGCGGCGCACGGCTTCGAGCTTGAGCTGTTCGGTCAGGCTGACGTTGAGGATACCGATGGCGAGCTGATTGGCGATGGCGCCCAGCAGGTCCATGTCCGCCTCGCCGAAGGCGTAGGTCTCGGCCTGGTTGTCCATGTAGATCGCGCCGCACACCCGGTTGCGATCCCACAGGGGCACGCACAGGGCGGAGCGGATATTGAAGGCGGCAATGGACTGCCCGGCCTCAAAACGCGGGTCGTACTTGGCATCGGAAGTCAGAATGCCGACTTTCTCGCCGATCACCTTGTTGAGAATGGTCCGGCTGACCTGCAGTTCTTCCTTGGCATTGGGGTCGCGGAAGTGACTGATCTTGAGCTCGGGCTTTTCCTCGGAGTCGAGCAGGAAAATGCCCGCGCGCTCGGCGTTGATGGCTTCGAACAGGAGCTGCGTGACCGAGCGGAGCAGATCGCTCAGATCGGTGGATGCATTGATCACGCGGCCAACCTGATAGAGCACATAGAAGTGGCGCTCGCGATCATAGCCGCCGCTGCCGATCGCTGCGCTGTCGACCGAGGCAAGATCGGCTTCGAGTTCCTGCAGGCTTTTGACGATTTCCTGGCTGCTGTCGGTGTTGCGAGGGCCGCCAGCGGGAGGTCCGGCGGGCGCTTGCGGCGCGGCCATGTTGCCGTCGGGATCGAAGAGGAAAGTATCCGCCCCCACGCCGATCGTGTCACCGGGGCGCAGCACCTGTTTGGAGATGCGCTGGCCATTGACGAAGGTGCCGTTCATTGAGTCGAGGTCGTAGAGAACCCACTGGCCGCTCTCCAGCTTGAGCTCGGCATGCTTGCGGGAGACCAGCGCATCGACGACTTCAATGTCGTTGCCCGGGACGCGACCCATGCGGATCAGGTCGCCACTCATTTCGATTGCAACGGGGGCCTGCCCCTCGTGCTGTCGGATCAGTCTTGCCATGACACTCCCAGCCCGGCGCACTGGCCGGTTTAATGACCCCGCGTTCTGAATGTGGGGAGAGTCTAACTGAGAAGCTGCGTGGCGACCAGCGCGGAACGATTACTCGCGGATGCGCGGCGAGCCGATGGTGCCCTGGATGAAGGCGCTCAGGCCGCCGTCGGGTTCGCGCTTGAACTGCGTCGCGAGAATGGCGTCGTAGCCGGCCTTGAAAGTGCCGTGGGTGGTCAGGTGAATGCGCAGATTCGGGCGCGAGCGCTCGAAGGGGGCCACCACGTCGATGGTTCCGCTGAGCTCCACATCGATGTCGGGGCCGGTCAGCTCGAATGTCTCGATCTTGATCTTGTTCTGGGCTCCGCTGAGGACCAGACGTGCCGAGTCATAGTTAAAAGCCGGAATGGGGAAACCACCGGCAACGATCCCGCCAACCTTGCCCGCGCGCAGGGCGAGATCGACTTGCCCTTCGGTATCGGTGAGATCGGCCAGCCGGCGCTGAATGAGCGGGGCAGTGGCCTCTTCCACACCGGGGGTGCGGTAGTGGACGCTTCCGGTGGCGGTGCCGTGAATCCAGGGGCGGTCGTCACGCTCCTGCGGGAAAATGCGGGTGAGCAGGAAGTCCTGTGCCTTCAGGCTCGCGTCGATGGCTTTGCTGCCGGCACTGAACTCAAAGTCCGCAAAGCCCTGCTCGACCTGGCTGTGCGCGCTCAGCTTGGGTTCGCCCAGAAGCGTCGAGATGAGCGCGAACTTGATCACCTGATCGTCGATCTCGATCGCGTGACCGGGGGCGGTCGAAATGGAGAGGCGCTCGAAGTGCACGCCCGAGAGGCCGGCAAGCCCGACGGACTTGGCCTCCACCGGACGGCCGATGGCACCGCTGAGCTTCGTGGTCACGGCCGAGGTGATGGCATCGCCGGGCATGTAGATCCAGATGAACAGAAGCGTGGCCAGGGCGAAGTAGCCAATGAATCCCCAACGGCGAAGGCGACGCTTCTCGTCCTCGTCGGGGTTCCATTCCCTGAACTTCGTGATGATCGCCTGGGCCATGGATCAGCTCTGTTCCTTTGCGCAGAAGGACGAAACCTGGAAACGCACGTCCAGCAGGTTGGTGTCATCGAATCGCTTCTTTGCCTGGAACTTCCAGGCGCGGTATTCCGAGGGCGACTGGTCGATCTGGTGCAGGCACTTTACAAGCGTTTGCAGCAGCATGCGCCGGGCCTCGATCTCCACCGAACGCTCGGTGTAGTAGGCGGAGTCGGGCGCGTTGATCGGGCGGATGGAGATGTTCTCGGCGCCGCAGCTTCGCAACAGCGATTCGAGCGCCGTGAAGAG
>JAGRBM010000570.1 GCA_020434085.1 Chrysiogenia bacterium
ATCCTCGGTGAAGACGGCCAGTGGCTGGAGCTGGAGGGGCGGTAGGAATTTCGCCACAAGATTCGGGATGAATGTGAATGCTGTCCCCACAGCTTCACAGGGGCTCACACTATCGGAGAAACGTGCAGTGGCTCAAGGGAAAACGGCCTCAAACAGCGCCGTACGTCGCATATTCGTTCACTTTGAGTGAACATCAGACAGCGATTTTGACAAATAAATCTAATTCACGGAACCGCCTCGAATGGGTCACTGCGGTACGGAATCGGAACACAAATCGGGCTAGCTATGCATGAGTCAGCGAATGGGCTGTGACCAGCAGCATAGACTTCAACCTCCATCAGGACTTCCCCCGGATTTTGCGTAACCGGTGACTCTGCTGCAGTGTGCAGCAGAGTATGGATATCATCCGTGGCATCGAGCGGAGTACCGTTGTCGTCATAGGCAAACTCACCAACTCCAGGATCAAAGAGATCGTTCGCCATCGTGCTCAAGTTAGTCCACCGCACTCTAAAATTGAGCCCCTCAGACCCGATCAAAGAATTGGCTGACCCAAACTGTGCACTCAGTTCAAGCGAGAGTTCGATCTGGTCAGCACTGTTTGCCGTAACGACGTGTTTGGCCGGGAGACCACTGGCAGTCGGAACATGGGTATATAGCCCTGAGCTGTCAACATTGATCAGCTGCGATCCCAACTGAAAATCCGCGAGCAATGAAGAACTCACCGTGCCGAATCCGTCGCCGAAATCAGCATCGCTTAGCGCTGAATAAAATACACTCCCCGAAGAGGACCTCGATAGTGCGATATTCAAAACTTGATCGCCAATGCCTGGCGATACTGACATGTTTACCGGCAATCGGACTTCGACAGGAATCAGTGTGAACTGGTCCAGCGGTTCGACACGCAGCGTCGCCGAACGAGGCAGCGCACGTAGCGCCGGATCGGGAACGATCTGATCGACGATCTGAATCAGTTCAAACTCGACATCCTCGAACAAAGCACCGGCAGCAACCGTCACCTCCGCCCCGTCAAGCAGACTTCCCGGCATGTCCACCTTGATCGTGCCACCTTCGGGTCCGATGGTGTCCATCGCGAGCGGAATGTCCGCCGCGTTGCCCGTGCGGCTTCCGCCCTCGGAGCAGGTGCCGGTGCCGAGCACGAGGGCCAGCAGGCACAGCCAGGTAATCCAGTTTCGCATCAATCCTCCGGGGCGCGGGTGAGTGGGACGAGCTGAAAGCCCAGAAGGAGCACTTCCTCGGGTTCGCGGGGGGTGCGTTTCTTATTGTCTTCGGCCCCGCGATTGACGAAGGCCAGCACTTCTTCCTGGAAGTTCGCGATCTTCCGGCAGAGTTCCTCATAATCGGCGCGGCCGGCCGTGAAGGTCAGGCTGGTCACGTTGCGCTCGGAAGGGGCGAGCGCGTCGAGCGAGTGCTTGGCATTATCGAGCATGGCGCGATGATAGTTGCGCACCGCCAGGGAGCCAACCTGCAACGGGGTGCTGATCGTTACTTTCGCCGGGCGCAGGCGGTCGTTGCCGTCGCGCGCGATGAGGCCCACCTGCTCGAGTAGTTCGAGGGCGCGGGCGGCTTCTTCCTCGCTGATCCGGGGGAAGACGCGCGCGGCGATCCACGCCGGGTCTTCGCGGAACTCGGGCAGGAAGAGCAGCTCGCGAATGGCGAGCACGTACCACTCCGAATAGATGTCGTACTGGGCCTCGCTCAGCTCGGCGATGGCGCCGTGGCGGGACTTGCGCTTTCGCAGGCGCTGAAAGTGGCGGTTGCGTTCGCGGTCGTCCTTTGCCTGGCTGAAGAGCACGAGGATCTCGAAGACCTCGGTCTCTTCCTCGCTGAGATCCAGGCCGCGGGCAAAGCGGGAGATGGACGCCGCCGTCAGGTTGCGGCTCCCGTCGATCACGTGTTTGAGAAACGCCGGCGACTTGAACCCCGCCTTGCGCGCGAAAAAACGATAGGAGAACTTGGGGTTGCTCTGCTTGAGCCAGGCGACCCGGTCGGCCAGATAGGCCCGGTAGTCGTCGTAGCCCTCGATCTGCGGGGCTTCGATCTGCGCTTGCGCTTTCTCTGCCATGGACGCACGGAATCTTGCTACATGGCGGGGCAAGTTACCAGCGACGCGCCCGCTTGCCCTCCCCCGCCGGCGGACTATCGTTGGAAACATGCGAGCGACTTATTGCCTGAGCGCAGTGTTTCTCATCCTTTTGTTGGCGGCCCCGGCGTGGGCCCAGCTTGAGTGTGATCGCCCCGAGGTGCTCGACAGCGGGCCG